>DUSJ01000344.1 GCA_012842645.1 Clostridiaceae bacterium
ATGAAGGAACACCAGGATAATTGCAGGAAAATAAAGAATTATCTTATAAAAGGGCTTACCGAAGCCCTTGGATCACGTATCAGGATAAACTCTCCGCCGGATGGTGTGGAGAACATCCTCAACGTTTCATTTAAAGGCATAAAATCGGAAACAATGCTGCATTTCCTTGAGATGAGGGATATATATGTATCCAGCGGATCTGCATGCCACTCAAGGAGAGATTCAATAAGCCATGTCCTTAAGGCCGCGGGCATACCCGCGTCCTGGGCTGAAGGCGCGATCAGGCTCAGCTTCGGCGCTTTCAACACTATTGAGGAAGCCGGGACCGTGGTTGGAGCTATAAAGGATATCATGGAAAAAATATAATCCGGAGAGGTCACAGTAATGGAAAAGGTTATTCTTGCAAGATACGAGGAAATCTTTTTAAAAGGTCTCAACAAGAATGTATTTGAAAACAGGCTTATTAGCAATATTAAGAAAAAACTTGGGGATTTGGCCGACTTTAACGTATGGAAATCCCAGAGCAGGATCTATATAGAACCCCGTGACGGCGGATTTGACATGGAAGAGGCTATAATAAGGCTCACAAAGGTATTTGGCATAGCATCGGTAAGTCCTGCCGCCAAGGTTCCTTCCGATTACGACAGGATAAAGGAAGCTTCTTTGGAGGTAGTAAGGGACCTTGTTGAAAAATATCATTACTCCACTTTCAAGGTGGAGGCAAAACGCGGGGACAAGAGTTTTCCCATGAATTCGCCTCAAATCTGTGCCGATATAGGCGCGCACCTTTTAAGGAACTTCCCGGTTTTGAGGGTTAATGTCCATGACCCGGACTTTATTCTTTACATCGAAGTAAGGGAGAATACCTACCTGTATTCAAGGATCATACCAGGCGCAAAAGGCTTGCCTACCGGGACAGGAGGGAAGGCGACGCTACTGCTTTCGGGAGGTATAGACAGTCCCGCTGCCGGATGGATGATAGCCAAAAGGGGAGTGGAGATCGAAGCGGTGTATTTCCACAGCTATCCCTATACCAGCGACAGGGCTAAGGATAAGGTCATAAAGCTTGCCGAAAAGATCGCTGAATGGTCTTTGGGAGTAACGCTCCATGTCGTTCCGTTTACAGAGATCCAGCTTGAGATCAACGAAAAATGTCCCCATGAATACCTGACAATAATCATGCGCAGGTACATGATGAAAATAGCAGAAAGAATCGCCGAAAAGAATGGTTCCCTCGCCCTTGTGACCGGGGAGGCCATCGGGCAGGTGGCAAGCCAGACAATGGAAAGCATGTTTGTAACCAACCATGCAGTAACACTTCCCGTTTACAGGCCGCTGATCGGTATGGATAAGAATGAGGTCATAGAAATAGCTAAAAAAATAGATACTTATGAGACATCGATACTCCCGTATGAAGACTGTTGTACCGTGTTCGTGGCAAAACACCCGGTAACCAAACCGTCGCTCAATAAAACACTTGAGTACGAAAAAGTCCTGGACGAAGAACGACTTATTGAAAAAGCCCTCCGGGAGACAGAAACGTTAAAAATTTGACAATGAGTTGTTTTATTCTTCGTTATAAAGTGGTAAAAGGTATAATGGCATTTGTAACTGTTTTAAACTGAAGGGATGAAATTAAATAATGGCAGACCTTTTACCTTATTATAACGCGCGTACGGAATGTCCTGTCTGCGATTCCAATATCGAGTATACTAAGGTAAGATCAAGAGCGTTTAAACTTGTGAAACAGGACAGTGATTTCTGCCCATACTACGAGGGTGAGAACCCGATGCTCTATGAGGCGGTAATATGTCCCGAATGCGGATATGCCTCCCATATTACAAGTTTTAGCAGCATCAACAAATATGAAAAAGCCCGTGTCCGGGAAAAAATATCATCGAAATGGACAAAGCGCAGCTTTACGGGACAGAGGAGCATCGAAAAAGCTCTCGAGGCGTTCAAGCTTGTTTTGCTGAACCTGTACGACATGGAAGCTCCTAAATCGGAAGTGGCTAAAATCTGCATGAGGATTGCCTGGCTTTACAGGTACAAAAACGATACCACAAACGAAAGAAAGTTTTTGGAGTTTGCCCTTAAGAATTACATTGAAGCTTATGGCAGCGAGGATCTGACTGAGAAGGGGAAAATCGACGAATATACCTGCCTTTTTATAATCGGCGAACTGTGCAGGAGGCTGGAGCGTTATGAAGACTGCATCAAATGGTTCAGCCGCCTTATTATGAGCAACGCTGATCCGCAGCAGAAGCACAGGATTCCCCAAAGGCTTGTTGAGACCGCCCGTGATCTTTACCAGGAGGTAAAGGATCACCTCGCGGGTTCTAAGGAGGAAAGCCATGAAACTTGAAGTAGGGAAGATTCCTAACGATATATTGGAAAAACTACTGGATGAGTTTACCGATCCCATACGTCCCGAGGTGCTTACAAAGCCTGGAATAGGTGAAGACTGCGCTGCCCTCGATCTTTCAGGAGACCTTTGCGTCGTGACGACAGATCCTATTACCGGTGCCGATGATGAGATAGGTACCCTTGGTATCCATATAGCTTTGAACGATCTTGCATCGGCAGGCGCGGAGCCTGTCGGGATTCTTGTGACTATCCTTGCACCGCCCGGTACGGAACTGGAGACGGTCGAGAGGCTTACAAAGCAGATGAAAGCGGTGTCTGCAGCTATGAAAGTAGATATACTCGGTGGCCATACAGAAGTCACCGATGCTGTAAACCGCATGGTACTGAGCATCACTGCAATAGGCAAATCCAGGTCTAAAGAACTCATTTCAACCAATGGAGCAAAACCGGGGGATTCCATTATACTGACAAAATACGCCGCATGTGAGGGCACAGCCATACTGGCATGGATGTTCGAGAAAGAGCTGACTAAGGAATTCGGCGAGGAGTTCGTGAACTCTGCAAAGAATCTCCTGAACAATATAAGTGTAGTCAAAGAGGGATTACTGGCTGCCCGGTATGGAGTCAGCAGCATGCATGACGTGACTGAGGGTGGTGTCCTTGGGGCTGCCTGGGAGATAGGCACAGCCAGCGGATACGGAGTTGAAATATATAAAGACCGGATACCGATACTGGAAGAAACACGACGTATCTGCTCGTTCCTGTCGATCGATCCGCTGAAACTTATTTCGAGCGGTTCGATGCTTATTACGACTCCAAACGGGGAAGAACTGATCAAGATTTTGAACCGAAATGACATAAAGGCATCAGAAATAGGCCGCGTTACATTTGGACGGGAATTTTTGTTAATTGATGAAGAAAACACTGTTAAGATTACGATTCCTGAGTCCGATGAATTATACAAAGCACGAAAGATGAAAGGTGAGATTTAATGATAAATACCTTACCAGCCGGGTCACAAATCGTTGTAATGGTGTTCATATTTTTGACAGGCCTTTGCACCGGATCTTTTCTGAACGTGTGCATATACCGCATCCCGGCTGGAAAATCGATCATCAGTCCACCCTCTGCATGTCCTGAATGCGGAGAACGCATAAAATTCAGTGACATGATACCGGTCGTCAGCTACATATTGCTGAAAGGAAAATGCAGGAACTGCAAAGCTTCCATTTCATTGCGGTATCCTGCAGTTGAGCTTCTTACCGCTGTTATCTGGTTCGTTACATATCTGCGTTATGGTTTAACAGTGGAAACTGCAGGTCTTATCCTGCTTTTTTCAATATTGATCGCTGTTTTTTTTATAGATCTGGACCACATGATCATACCCAATGGCCTGGTATTGACCGGGCTGGCAGGCGGCGCAGCAGTGTTTCTATATCATGTGTTCATAAAACCATTCGGACTCTATGGATCGACATCATGGTACACACCTTTGATTGGCATGGTCTCATCATCGGGTATCCTGTTCCTTATTGCTTTGATCGGGCTTATTATATACAAGAACGACGGAGCGATGGGAATGGGGGATGTAAAGATCTTCATGCCGATAGGCCTGTTCCTTGGTTGGAAATTATCTTTACTTACATTGGTTTTATCTGTGTTTCTTGGTGGTATTACAAGTTTAGTACTATTGATCCTAAAAATCAAAGACAGAAAAAGCGCCATCCCTTTTGGCCCCTTCATAGTCACAGCTTCTCTGTTTTCAGCTTTGTACGGAAATGAGCTTATACGTTGGTACTTACAGCTTTGTGGGTATTGAAATTTAATATATTTGTTATAGTCTCAAGTAGTGGTGTAAAAATCGTGTAGAATAATTGACAAAAACCACGATATGATTTCTACTTTAAACTAAGAAACCAAAAAAAGAAAAAGTAGAGGAGGTCATATCGTGGTTCCTAA
>DUSJ01000345.1 GCA_012842645.1 Clostridiaceae bacterium
GGGCATACAATCATCTCCCCCTGTCATTTTAAGTGCCAATCTATGGGCTGTATCATGTTAAAGCCTATCCACTGTGGATCAGTTTTATAACACGGATTAAACAATAGACCCGAAAGATTAAAATATACTTATAGCAACGACAGGATAGATTAATTTTTACTTAAAGGAACTATCTTTTGATATATGCGTTTATCATCATTTTTTCAGGACAAGACACAGTGTATCAGACTCTCCGGTATATTTGCTGCCGCAGACATCATCATAGATGCCCAGTAATTGAAACCTGAAAGGATTGACTTCATCCAGCAATGTATGCTTATTGAACGCCGTATCCCAGATCATGAACTCACGTATATTTTCCTCGGTAACTATAACTGTCTTATTTACCCTGACGGTGTTTTTCTCGAAATAATACTCAGCTTCAAGACATAAATGGGGCTTACCGCACCAAAAACCACCGTTTTCATAATATGTCCAGGATGTATTATCGCATTTGCCAGTATGGGTGCGCTCGGTGAACACATCGAAAATGAAAAGGCCATCAGGCTTAAGCGCGCGATGTATTTTTGACAGAAGCGCTTTTCTCTCGTCTGGTGTCAATGCGCCGTAATCACAGTAAATTAATGTTATTGCATCGAACTCTTCGGCATAATCCATTTCAAGGTAATTATGATATATATACCTTGTCTTTGTGTCGTGTTCCTTTGCATAAGCAATTGATCGCCTGGAAAAATCCATCCCGGTGACATCATAACCCGCATTTGAAAGCCTCATAGTGTAAAGTCCAGGTCCACAGCCCAGGTCAAGTATTTTGCTGCCGGGCGGGATTATGCTTTCAAGCCATTCAACTGAACTTTCTATAAAGCTGTGCCTGCGGCTTGCCGCATCCCAATCGGGATTAAGGTGCGCTTCGAGCATTCCCTTTGAAATATGCTCATCATCCCAGAATGGCTCCGGGCTTCGCTGCCAGAGCTCAGGTTTCTGTAAAACTGAAAACAGCTTGTCGGTTATAATTCCTACAGATAGTCTCCTATTGATTATTGCTTTTTTACATATTATAACATAGTACCTAAGTCAGCCGGGTTATCTTTCTGTAAAAATGGACATCCAAGTCAATTCCCGGATCAATTATATTCAAAACCCATCACCTTCAGTTATCTCCCACACGGCCATAACAGCCTGGGCTTCTTCCTCGGTTATGTAACCGTATTCCACCATACTGGAAAGAACCTGCTTCTGTCTTTGCTCGGAAAGCTCCGGATTGACATCGGGCGAATAGACAGACGGCGCATTGGGAAGTCCTGCAAGTAAAGTGCTCTCGAAATCTGTCATCTCGGACGGCGCTTTGCCGAAGTAACCCTGGCTGGCATCATAAACCCCGTAATAACCGCTCCCATAATATATGGTGTTGACATATAACTCGAGGATATCATCTTTTTCATATTGCTTTTCCAAAGCAAAGGCCATGAAGATTTCGGCAATTTTCCGCTCAAACTTCTTTTCCTGCGTAAAATAGATATTTTTAGCCAGCTGCTGGGTAATGGTACTTCCACCCTCTGCCAGCTTAAAAGAAGTCAGGTTCACCCAGACAGCCCGTCCGATGGAAATAATGTCTATGGGGCCATGATCGTAAAACCGGTGATCTTCAACTGCCACCACCGCATCAATAAATATCTTGGGCAATTCTTCGAGAGGTGTGTAATTTTCCCTGTCCCGAATGCTTTGTACCATGTCCGTAAGGCTGCAGTCATTCAGGGCAGCCCGGTACATCAAATATCCTTTGCCGGTATAAAATATCCCTGTGAGAATGCAAACAACCATAATAGCCGCGAGTATTCTCAGGATCCATTTTTTCATCGTAGATTCATTCCTTTTCATATTTTTAAGCAATCTATTCATTATATATTGTACCTGCTCTTAATGACAGCACAGTGACGAGAAAATAACTAAAATGTCACATAAAAAAACATCCTGCAAAGGATGCCGATATCGGTAAGGTAAATAACAGCAGCAAACCTCCACATATCCGTGGAGGTTTGCTTTCTATTTTGCCCATACCCCATTTTTCATCGGTCTTCCGTGACCAAAATATATGGTTCGTTCACCAAGCCCGGCTATTTTTCCTGCACTTTCCAGCATGGCTTTTTCATCATTGTACAGCATGGATACAGTGGGATAAAATATGTTCATCAGAGCATCTCCGACTATTAGTTCTTTCCCGCCGATATCTATACCAATGGAGCCTTGAGTGTGTCCCGGAAGCCCTATTACTTTCGCCCCAATGCCATATTCCGACAAATCATCCCCGTCTTTCAGAAAAACAGTTGGGGTAAATGCTTTCATGTTTCTTTCCGAGAATTCCTTAAGAGTAGCGGACAAAATAATTCTACCTATAAAGTTCCTGGCTGACAGGGGCTGATTATTGACAGACTCGATCAGGTTCACATCATCTTTATGCATGACAACAGGAATCCCAAGTTTCTCTGATA
>DUSJ01000454.1 GCA_012842645.1 Clostridiaceae bacterium
ATAGATTATGATGCGGGCAATCTTAGAAGCGTTGTAAAAGCGTTCGAGAAAGCCGGGGCTATATGCATGGCCACCGATGACGAAAAGACCATACTGGAAAGCGACGCCGTTGTCCTTCCCGGGGTAGGGGCTTTTTCGGACTGCATGGAAAGCCTCGTGGAAAAGGGAATGGACAGGGTCGTTAGAAAGTGCATAGAGTTGGGTAAACCTTTTTTGGGCATTTGCCTGGGTTTCCAGCTGCTGTTTTCAGAAAGCGAGGAGCATGAGGAAGGTTTGCCCGATGTAAAAGGTTTGGGCATTTTTAAAGGCAGAGTAAGGAGATTTCCCGACGGAGCGGGGCTGAAAATACCCCATATGGGCTGGAACAGTCTTAAGCTTCTGAAGCCATGCCCGCTTCTTGAAAACCTGCCAACTAATATAATAACCGATACGGCCGGCAGCCGGGGCGAAATTACGCAGCAGGACGAGGCATACCTGTATTTCGTCCATTCATATTATGTGGAGTCCGAGGACAGGGATATAGTTTCTGCCCGGTGCGAGTATGGCCTTACGTTCGATGCGGCCATATCGAAGGACAAAGTCTTCGCGGTTCAGTTCCATCCCGAGAAGAGCGGCCTGGCAGGAACGGCTATAATAAAAAATTTTCTTAAGGTGGTGTATGGTCGATGATTATATTCCCGGCAATTGATATCATAAACGGCAAATGCGTAAGGCTTAAACAGGGCCAGTACGACAAGATAACAATCTTTTCCGACGATCCTGTTCAGATGGCTATCCAGTTCCGTAACGCAGGAGCGAAATACCTGCATGTCGTGGACCTGGACGGAGCCAGGGGCGACGGCAGCAACAGGGAGATAATCAGGAATATTGTCCATGCGGTGGATATCCCGGTACAGACAGGCGGCGGGATCAGGACCATGGCCGACATTGACGAAGTCCTGGGCTTTGGTGTTTCCCGCGTGATAATCGGCACTTCGGCCGTCAGGGACCCGGAGTTTGTGACTGAAGCCGTTAAAAAATACGGCGACAGGATAGTCGTCGGCATCGACGCCAGGGACGGGTATGTGGCCATAGAGGGCTGGGAAAAGACCAGCGGCTACAAGGCCCTTGATTTTGCCTCTAAGATGGAATCCCTCGGAGTAAAGACAATAGTGTATACCGACATAAACACCGACGGTATGCTGGCCGGACCCAACCTGTTCGCCATGGAGGAAATGGTGAAGAGGGTCAAAATGGATGTGATCGCTTCCGGCGGAGTATCGTCCCTGAAGGATATACGTAAGCTCAAGGAGACAGGCGTGGCCGGCGTGATAGTCGGCAAGGCCATTTACACCGGCGACGTCGACCTGAAACAGGCCCTGCAGATCGAATGAGACTCGTAGCCCAGCACTAAGGGTGGGCTACAGATATAGATGATATAGATATAGATACAGGGTACATGGTATAAGGTAAGATACAGGATATAAAGCACAAGAATGATATAGCCGAAATGAGGTATAGGCCATGCTCACTAAACGAGTGATCCCCTGCCTTGATGTTCATGGCGGCAGGGTTGTTAAGGGAGTGCAGTTCGTAAACCTGATCGATGCGGGCGATCCGGTGGAATGCGCTGCGGCATACGACAAGGCCGGTGCCGACGAGCTTGTATTCCTGGACATCACGGCCTCCGCTGAATCCAGGGACATCATGATCGACGTGGTTTCCCGCGTGGCCGAGAAAGTATTTATCCCGTTTACGGTCGGAGGCGGGGTGCGAACTGTTGAGGATTTCCGCCGCATACTTCTTGCCGGTGCCGATAAAATAGGGGTAAACTCCGCAGCCCTGAAAAGGCCCGAACTCATAACCGAAGCAGCCATGCGCTTTGGCTCCCAGTGCGTCGTGGTGGCCATCGATGCTAAAAGGCGCGAAGACGGCTCGGGCTGGGACGTATACATAAACGGCGGCCGGATCAATACGGGCAGGGACGCAGTTGAATGGGCCTGCGAAGCCGAACGG
>DUSJ01000346.1 GCA_012842645.1 Clostridiaceae bacterium
AGGTCGGTTGGCTCTTTCATCGTGAAAGTAAACTCAAAGTGCTGCATTTCAGTTGTTACAGGAAGGCTTCCCTCGCCTGCGTATGCGTGATAATCTCCCCCATTGAGCTGGATGCGCCATTCGATTGTCCTGTCTATGGTGGATTTTATGTCAAATGCCATCTTATATACGGCGTTCTGGAATACCTTAAATCCGTCGCAGTAAATTTGTACAGCATGCTTGACGCGGCCTGTTCTTTCGATGACTACTTCCATCTGCCCGTCTTTTACTGCATAGGATGCACTTCCCCCGGATTCCGTGTAGATTCCCCACATGCTGTTGGATTCGTCGAATGACCCGCCGGGGATAAGGTTGCCTTTTTGCTCTTCCCCGTCCTTCTTCACTTCTTCAGCGGGCAGAGTTTCTTCTGTCGGCTTTGCTTCCTCGCCGGGCTGAAATGCTTCAGAAGGCTGATCTTTAACAGGCTGTTGTGTAGGCTGTTCCATGTCCGTTTCCTGGGTTCCGGTGCCACAGCCGACCATGGAAATTAACAGACATAGAATCAACAACAGTGACAGAAGCTTTTTCATCGTATTCCTCCTTTTTTCAATTTCGGAGCTGTATCAGGAAAGTGCATTGATAGCACAAGCCTTGCATACCTATAATTAATTATATAATTTTGGAAAATATATTCAATTGTTTTTGGACAATCAAAGGACAGCATATTTTATACGATACCGCCGTACCAGGCTGTATGAAGGGCAATTAGCTTGAAGATGCAATATCTTTATGTGATAAGAAAAGCGACAACAGAAGATGCGAACCGCCTGGCGGAGATACATGTTTTTGGCTGGAGATTCGCATACAGGAACCTGATACCTGACGATTTCCTTTTCAAAAAGATGGAAGTGGTAAAAAGGGCTGCTTCCTTTAAACAGTCCATAGAAGAGAACAGGGAAGATACATATGTGTACGAGGAAGACGGGATTATAAAATCCTTTATGACAGTCGGTCCATGCCGCGATGAGGGGAAAAAAGGCTCCTATGAAATATGGGGGATATATGTGGATCCGCTGATGACAAGGAGCGGTATTGGTACCCGAATGGTGGAGTTCTGTGAAAATATAGCATTGAAGTCGGGATACAGGGAAATATTATTATGGGTTCTTGAGGGCAATGAAATCGGGATCAACTTCTATAAGAAATCCGGGTTTCAGCATGACGGCCCGGTAAAACTTCTCGAGAATTTCAACCGAAATGTATACCGTTATTGCAAACCCTTGGGATAAGATAATGCCAGGTGAAGCAAAATGAATTACTGGGACCGTGAATGGGCAAATCATGATATCACTGATTTCAGGAAATATATTAACCCCGAAAGGGATTATATTTTTCTTGATTATTTCAGGACCAATAATGTAAAAACTGTATGCGACATCGGCTGCGGTTTTGGAATCTCCTGGACGGATTCGAGTTACTCCTCTTTGAAACGAACGGAAGGGGCGAAAGGGAAGTAATCTTTAAAAACAGACAGACTGTATCAAGTCATAAGAAACGCATATGTCAGAACTTAAAGAGTCTTTCCCGAATGTTAAGATAAGTCATACTGCTTCCGGCAAATAAACCGTGATATGAAAAATTAAATCAATCATAAGACGATGGTAAAGGACATACATATAAGCATGTCCTTTTAATATTTTTATGCGGAGGATATCCATGAGGTACGAAAGGGATGGCTGTGAAGGGTTTGATGAACTTATTTCATTATACCTTCCCGACAGGATAAAAACAGCCGTCAGGGGTATAAAACGGGAATACCTGAAGGAACTCGAGGAATTGAGGATTAGGGCAGGCCAGCCCTTAATGGGAGTGTTCTCAGGATTTGACCACTTTATAGGCAGGGACGGGTTTTTATCGGACAATTCCCAATTCGCGCTCGTTATCTCACCGAAAGAGGTCAATGACCTGTTCATGCTGCTATGCGAGCATTCGGTCTATGCCTACCAGGATGACATAAGCCGGGGATTCATAACCCTGAAAGGCGGGCACAGGGCCGGAATATGCGGAACGGTGATCTATGAAGGAACGAGCATCAGGGGGATGAGGGACATTTCCTCCGTCAATATTCGCTTTTCCAGGCAGGTAAAAGACTGTGCCAGGGAAGTTTTCAGCTATATCGTGCGCAGCCGGCAGGATATTTACAATACACTGATACTGTCTCCGCCCCGGTGCGGGAAAACTACCCTTCTGCGTGACCTGTGCAGGCTTGTTAGCAGCGGGACGGGGGGATTTTTCAAGGGTCTCAGGACTGCGGTGATCGACGAGAGGTCCGAACTGGCGGCAAGTTACAGGGGCGTGCCCCAGAACGACCTGGGACCCCGGACCGACGTACTGGACGGCTGCCGTAAAAGCGACGGCATTGAGATGATGCTCAGGGGTATGGCTCCCCAGGTCATTGTTGTGGATGAATTGGGTGCGAACCGTGATCCGGATGCCATAAGGATGGCCTGGAACGCGGGAGTAAGGATAATTGCCACCGCCCATGCCTTTGGCCTCGAAGATTTCAGAAAAAGGCTGGGGGTTGGGCAGTTAGCCGCTGAAGATGGGTTTGAGAGGATAATACTTCTTGGAATGAACGAGGGAAAAAGATGGGCAAAGGTGATGGATGCCTGTGGAAATGAGCTCGGTTGTTTTATTAAAGGGAATCGGATGCCTGATGGTATTCGGGGGATGCACTGCTTTCGGGATGAAACTGTCTGCAAGACTGGCAGAGAGGAGGCGTGCCCTGGCAAAACTTTCAGAGATCCTGCTTGACCTGAAAAACAGGATCTGCGGCCTTGGGATACCTCTTTATGCCGCATTTGAGGATATCGGCGCCAGGGGGACCGGGGGCATGTGGTCGGATATCTTTATGAAATGCAGCCAGTTAATGAGAGAACAGCGCCTGGACGCAGGTTCGGCATGGAGGACAGTAATCTCTGAAAGCAGGGATTTACTGCCGCTGGAACCATCGGACTGGGATAAACTGGATGATTTCGGCGATTTGCTGGGCAAATCGGACAGGTATAACCAGGAACCGGTGCTTGAAATGGCAAGGGAAAATGTCGCGCTGATGGAGAAACAGGCCGAGGAGGCCGTGCGAACGAAAGGCAAGCTGTACAGAA
>DUSJ01000347.1 GCA_012842645.1 Clostridiaceae bacterium
CGGCCGAAGCCTTTGGAGCCGATGCCCTTACAGTAAACGCGTACCTTGGGTTTGACGGGATTAAGCCGTTCATAAATCTTTGCGAGAGCAGAGAAAAGGGGATTTTCATCCTTGTAAAGACATCCAATCCCTCGTCCGGACAGCTCCAAGACCTTGTGCTGTCCGACGGCCGCGCCATATACGAGGTTATGGCAGACCTGGTCAAAGAATGGGGAAACACGACGGTCGGAGAATGCGGGTTTTCGGCCGTGGGCGCGGTTGTTGGTGCTACATATCCTAAACAGCTGTCGGAATTGAGAAAGCGGATGCCAAAAACATGGATACTTGTGCCCGGGTACGGCGCGCAGGGAGGAACGGCAAAGGATGTTGCCAAAGCTTTTGACAATAACGGTATGGGAGCATTGATAAACGCGTCGAGAAGCCTCATGTGCGCATGGAAACTTGAAGCCTGGAAAGGCGAATTTACCATCGAGGAGTTTGACAGGGCAGCGAGGGCCGAAGCCGAGCGCA
Organism: Clostridiaceae bacterium; assembly: GCA_012842645.1. Taxonomy (GTDB): domain Bacteria; phylum Bacillota; class Clostridia; order DSM-8532; family DSM-8532; genus DTU059. Next base: position 511 of record DUSJ01000347.1, read on the forward strand.
TGAAAGACGAAATAAACATGGAAAGGGAGAAAATATGAAAGCAATCCTTGCACTGGAAGACGGAACGCAGTTTGTTGGAGAGTCCTTTGGCGCAGCCGGTTCATGTATCGGCGAAGTTGTTTTCAGCACAGGGATGACTGGCTACGAGGAAACCCTGACCGATCCTTCGCTCGCGGGGCAAATCCTGGTGATGACATATCCCCTGGCGGGCAATTACGGGATTACCGGGGAAGACGCAGAATCCGACAGGATACATCTGAAAGGGCTTGTCGTAAGGGAACTTACCGATCAGCCCAGCAATTTCAGGGCTAAAGAGACGCTGCACCAGTACCTGAACCGCAATGGAATCATAGGAATCAAAGGAATAGACACCCGCGCCCTGACCAGTATTCTAAGGGATAAGGGAACAATGAACGGTGTCATATCGACCGATTCCGGTTTCAGGCTCGAAGACTGGATAGAAAAACTGAAAAACCACAGGTTCGATAATCCGGTTGAAACGGTCACAACAAAAACGGTCCTGCATTATGAGGGTCCAGGCAAAAGAATAGCCATCGTCGACTACGGAGTGAAACGGAATATAATAAGATGCCTGCAGAAACGGGAATGCGACGTATATGTATTCCCGGCAACTTCGACCGCTGGGGATATATTGTCAGTGGATCCCGATGGCATACTTTTGTCCGGCGGGCCGGGAAACCCGATGGATTGCCGGTTCCAGGTTGAGGTCATCAGGGAGCTTACGGGCAAAAAGCCCATTTTCGGGATATGCCTCGGGCATCTTATGGCGGCTTTGGCGAACGGAGCTGTGACATACAGGATGAAATACGGCCACAGGGGCGGCAACCATCCTGTCAGGGATATTGAGAAGAACAGGACTTATATAACTTCCCAGGGGCATGGCTACGCGGTATCGGAAGAGAGCCTCGACCCTGAAAAAGCCATAGTCAGCCATGTCAATATCAATGACGGGACAGTCGAAGGAATAAGGTACCTGGATTCGTCTACTTTCACTGTCCAGTTTCATCC
>DUSJ01000348.1 GCA_012842645.1 Clostridiaceae bacterium
GAAAAATAATAAATTAAAAAACTGTTAAAATCCTATTATTTATTATTATTTCAAATACCGATATTATTGGGCAATAATTAAAATAAAAAAACGGCTATGATCAGCGCCATAACCGCTTTTCCCGGGTTCAAGATTTACAGGATGATGCATATGAGCCCGCCGCTGCCTTCATTGATTATTTTCTGCAGGGTCTCCTGGAGCTTAAGCTGGGCATCTTCCGGCATTTTATACAGCTTGTTCTGCAGCCCTTCCGTGATCAGTTCATGGAGCGATTTACCGAATATATTCGATTCCCATATCTTCTCGGGCTCGCCTTCAAACTCCTTCAGCAGGTAGTTGACAAGTTCCTCGGACTGCTTTTCGGAGCCTACCAGCGGCGCAATCTCCGTCTCGATATCCGCCCTGATCATATGTATCGAAGGCGCGCTCGCCCTGAGTTTTATACCGAACCTGTTACCCTGCCTTACTATTTCCGGCGGTTCCAATGTGAGCTCTTCAAGCCTTGGCGTCACTACTCCGTATCCCTTCGTCCTGACCTCGGCCAACGCGTTTTCAACCTTCATATACTCATTCCGGATATTTGAAAGCTCCCTGAGGACGGCAAAGAGCCGCTGTTCGCTGTCTATATCGAGACCGGTATCTTCCTTGACTATGCGGTAGAACAGTCCGTCGGCCGGCCTGAGTTCAAGCGACAGTTCGCCTGTTCCCATGTTCATGTTGTTTATGTCGGCCTTTTTGAGGAACTCGTAATTGCTCATTTTTTCTGCCGCATCATAGGCAGCTTTTACTGTCGCCCTGTCCGTGAATGAATCCTTAATGGCGTTGATCATTTCTTTCCTGAGCCAGTGTTCATTGTCAAGGGAAAGTATCCATTCAGGCATATTGAAGCATATCTCGCTTACAGGGAAATCGAGCAGTATGCCGTTCATTATCTTGTTTATTGCCTGTACGTTCAGGTTAAGGCAGTCGACAGGTATTACGGTCTTGGAGTATCTTTCACTCAGCTCGTTCGCAAGCTGTATCGTCTCGGGCGAATTGGGGACAGCGCTGTTAAGGAGAATAACGAAAGGTTTTCCGGATTGTTTAAGTTCTTTAAGGACCTTCTCCTCGGCTTCCTGGTATTCGCTCCTTGAGAACTGGGTGAAAGAGCCGTCAGCTGTGATCATGATGCCTATGGTGGAATGATCATTGATGACCTTCCTGGTCCCGATTGCCGCAGCTTCTTCAAAGGGGATCTCGTAATCGTACCATGGGGTTTTAACCATACGAGGCATTTCATCTTCCATATGCCCTATGGCGCTTTTTACCATAAAGCCGACGCAGTCAACCAGTCGGACTTTCAGGTTGATATTGTCTTCGAGTGTTATGGTGACAGCCTCGTTGGGAACGAACTTTGGTTCGGTCGTCATGATCATTCGTCCCGACGCGCTCTGAGGCGTTTCATCCACGGCCCTTTCTCTGTCGTACGTATCCTTGATGTTCGGAACTACCAATGTTTCCATGAACTTTTTAATAAACGTTGACTTTCCTGTTCTTACAGGACCGACAACTCCGAAGTATATATCGCCCTTTGTCCTCTGCGCGATATCATTATAAACGCTGTATAAGTTCTCCACAGCCAATCCCCCTTCAGTATGCGGGTATATGCAGGATGCATGACCCATTTGGTCAATATAAGTATATTGGACGCATTGGCGATATATTCAAAAATTTTTATAAATCTTACCGATTACCGGCTTTGCGTTCATAAAACAAACCCATTTTGAGAAGAATAACACCGTATTATTTTATTACGGAGGTGCGATATGCAGAATAATCAAATGCAACAGAACCAGGGACAGCAGATGCAGCAGGGCCAGGCCATGCTTACCAGCAAAAACCTGACCATTCTGGAAGACATGCTGAACTATGAATCTCTGAATTATAAAAAACTTGAAATGTATTCGCAGACCGTGAGCGACCCTCAGCTGAAGGACATTTGCAACAAGGCGGCACAGCTTC
>DUSJ01000349.1 GCA_012842645.1 Clostridiaceae bacterium
AACCGACAGCCATGGTATACCTCACATCATTCAGTTTACAACTTATTATCCGCACTTAGGGCATTTTCAATTCATGCATCCAGGTCGAGTTTTGCGGCTGTTGCCTGCAGCGATTTATCGCTCTTTATGCTTCGCTTTAAATCGCATGCAGACACACTGCTATTACACGTAACAGGGGCTGTCGCAAAATTGCAATGAGCAGCTGTTCAGATCTTCTTGCTGTCCTCGTCGCAGGAAGTTGTTAATGCTCAAGTTTGCTCTCGCGAGGTCGCTGGCAATCACGCCATCCAGGCGTGTGCCGGCTTAAATCTGCATCCGGCAGATTTAACCTCACTCGAGCTGCACTGTTCGCATTACAACATTCAACTGCTCCTGCGGAGGCAATTCAGCTCTGAACAGCATGCTTCCTCACGTGACAGCCCCTGTCACATATTATTAATGTGTTGTAGATATGTATTTCCTGTCCAGGGTAATGACACTGTTGAAGGATGGATCAATTTTCCTGATTTTGGCATCAATAAGTTCGCGAAGGTTTTCGTCGCTTATCCTGTAGGATGGCGGTACCACCACGTCAAAGATCAGGTTGCTGTGGGTCTTGCCGAATACTACCCGGAAATCGTGCATTGAAAGCTCGCTGTCTATCTGCTTAACAATACCGTTTACCTGGTTTCTGAGCGAGTTTACCCTTTCATCATCGGTTACTATCGGGTCCATATGGATGACCAGGTTGACATTGAGTTCGGAGAAAACATCCCTTTCAATTATGTCCATGAGATCATGGCTCTCTATGATATCCCGGTGCGAAGGCACTTCGACATGCACCGACGCAAAGTAATTGTCGCCGCCATAGCTGTGTACTACCAGGTCGTGAATGCCCAGCACACCTTCGTAGCCGAGTATTTTCTTTTCTATATCTTCCACCAGTTTTGCATCGGGAGCAGTGCCCAAAAGAAGGTTCATCGTCTCCAGTATAAGTTTGATTCCCGCATAGATTATAAACAGCGCCACGGCCATGCCCATGTAGCCGTCAACCTGTACCCCGGTCAGCTTTGCAAATACTGACGAAACCAGCACGGCAGCGGTTGAAACGACATCGTTCATACTGTCCTGGCCGGAGGCTTCAAGCGCTGTGGAACTGATTATCTTCCCCAGCTTTTTATAAAAAAATCCCTGCCATAACTTTATGGCAATGGAAACCGCAAGCACGGCAATGGTAACATAGCTGAAATATACCGGCTCAGGATTTATGACTTTAAAGAAGGAAGTTTTCAGGAGCTCAAAACCCAGCAGAAGTATCACCACTGATACCATGAACCCGGTTATATATTCAGCCCGCGCATGTCCGTACGGATGCTTGTCATCAGCTGGCTTGCCGGAAATCTTGAACCCTACCAGCGTTATTACGGAAGAGCCGGCATCTGTCAGGTTGTTGACGGCATCGGCGGTTACGGCTATGCTTTTGAAAATGGTACCGACTATAAGCTTAATGGTGAAGAGTACCAGGTTTGATATGATGCCGACAGTTCCCGCAAGAGCGGCATACCTTGCCCTTACCGCCGGAGACGAGGTCTTTTGGTAATCCTTTATGAATAGTCTGATCAGTTTTTCGATCATCGCAATACCTCATGGAACCGCCCTTTCAGTACAGCGATCCCGCTTATTATATTATAAAGTTTTGCGCCAGGGATTCCAAGGTATCTCTTTTTCTTATCAGTC
>DUSJ01000350.1 GCA_012842645.1 Clostridiaceae bacterium
CTTGTAACCAAAGCCTTCGATATGGGGATAACCCATTTTGACCTTGCGAACAACTATGGTCCTCCTCCGGGCGCTGCGGAGAAAAATTTCGGCCGCATACTGAAAGAGGAACTCTCCGCATACAGGGATGAGCTCATCATCTCCACAAAAGCAGGATATACCATGTGGGAAGGCCCTTACGGGGATTACGGATCCAGGAAATATCTCCTGGCAAGCCTGGACCAGAGCCTGAAGCGCATGGGGCTTGATTACGTTGACATATTCTATCATCACCGCCCCGATCATGAGACTTCCCTGGAAGAAAGCATGCTCGCCCTGGACAGCGCGGTCAGGCAGGGAAAAGCATTGTATGTGGGCCTTTCAAATTATAGATACGAGGACACGAAAAAGGCTTACCAGATACTCAAGGAGCTTAAAACGCCTTTTGTCATCCATCAGCCCAGGTACTCGATACTGGACCGCTGGATCGAAAGTGACGGGCTTAAGGATTACGCTCAGGAGATCGGCATAGGCCTGATAGTATTCAGCCCGCTTGCCCAGGGACTTCTGACTGACAGGTATCTTAACGGCATTCCAGAGGATTCAAGGGCGGGCCGGGGCGTAACGCCGTTCCTCCCCAAGTCGAGGATAACCGAGGAACAGCTCCGTGTCATCAGGAAGCTGAACGACATCGCGGCAAACCGGGGGCAAAGCCTCGCCCAGATGGCGCTGTCATGGGTACTGAGAGATGGCAAGGTGGCGTCAGTCCTGGTTGGAGCAAGCAAGGTTTCGCAGCTTGAGGACAATGTAAAGTGCATTAATAACCTTACATTTACCGAGGAAGAACTCAAGGCCATTGACGATGCTGTGAAAATTGAATAACCAACCAAGTAGCTCACCCTTAGTGCTGGGCTAACGCCAGCACTAAGGGTGAGCTACATATTACAACGGCGTGCCATTGGAAATAATATTGCCTTTTTCATAATAAACACCTGTTTATGATAATATGCTCTTATTTTTTACAATAGCATATTCTAAATATTTAAATCCCGTTTCGGGAAAAAGATGTAAGTCGCAAAAAGAAACAGTACGATCAATGCAAGAGAAGTACCGATAAAAATCGGTTCCGGATTTCCCCCGTTTATAAGCTTTTTAGGTTCAAAGTACTTAAATGGGGTAAGGTATTTTAGAAAATCAAGCTCATCTGTCAGATCAATGACCATGGAGACAAAATACGTAGCAAGCATAACACCCGCCGCGATTCCCGTCGATGCCCCGGGCTTTTTTATCACGGAAGCCATACCCGTACCGATGAATAAATAAATCAGCTGAACGGCCAACATTCCGGCTCCAAGCATCAGAATATCCCGGGAAAGCCCGTATTTAATCCCGGTTATGCTTTCAGGTGTAACCATTGATGCCGCCGCAAAAGAAACTGCAATGGCAGCAATATTAAAAAGCAATGTATAGGTTAGTGCGGCCAGTATTTTCGCCGTTATTACATCAGCTCTTGTAACCGGCTTAGTGAAAAGGAATTCCGAAGTATTATCCCGTTCTTCCTTTGATATGATCCCCGCTCCCAGCATAGACGAGTAAACCGTTGACATAATCAATACGTAAAGAAATATTACTGCATAAAAACCGGCCGGGGTGCTCATGTCTACGTCGTTCATGCCGAAAATGGCCAACAATGCCCTCGGCGTTTTTTCCATTATGGATGCAATGGATTGGGCAGATGAGCTGAACCCGGCATATTTGCCCATTCCACCCGCTATTATGGCGATAATGCCGATACACCAGAAAAGAAAGGATTTGAGGTTGGCTTTTAACTCCCGTAAATATATATTCAATTTAAGCCCTCCTTTACAGGCATCAGGCCGAATGGATGTCTTTTTTGACGTATAATGCATAACTCGCGATAACCGCGCCGGCAACTAAAAGTATATTTATAATCACAAATGTC
>DUSJ01000351.1 GCA_012842645.1 Clostridiaceae bacterium
GAAATACCGGTACAATATGCTGGATGCAGCCAGGGAACACTCAAGGAAAATGGGGACAGAAGGAGCCAGGTATCCCTGGATGTCGTCATACGACGGCAGCGAGCAGTGCGAGTCCTGGGATATCGGAGCCTGCGAGATACATATCACTTGCGATATTGCCTATGCATTCGATTATTATGTCAGGGTGACGGGAGACATGGATTTCCTGGCCAATTGCGCGGCGGAAGTGTATATAGAGACCGCCCGGTTCTGGGCAAGCCGCTTTACATATGATAGTGCAAAAGACAGATACAACCTCCTGTTCACCAAGGGCCCTGACGAATACTGTGGAGTCACCAACAACAACACCTATACCATATACCTGGCATTGCACAATTTCAGGCTGGCCAGGGAAGCCATAAAATACCTGGAGGATTCCTGTCCTGAGAAACTTGAATCTTTATCCGTAAAAATTAACTTCAGTAAAGACGAGATCAGGAAATGGGATGACATAGAAAGGAAGACTCATCTCAACTATGATAAGGAGAAGAAACTGTACATACAGGACGATACTTTCATGCTCCTGGAGCCTCTTGAGATATCAAGGCACAAAAAGGACAACACTCCGCTTTACCACAGGATATGCTATGACAGGCTCCAAAGATATCGTGTATTGAAACAGGCCGATATCATACTCCTGATGACCCTGTTCCCCAATGATTTTACCGAGGAGGAAAAGAAAGCGGCGTGGGAGTTCTATGAACCCCTCACGCTTCATGATTCCACCCTGAGCTTTGGCACCCATGCCCATTTCGGAGCTCATGTAAATGATATGCCGAAAGCCTTCGATTACCTGGAAAAGAGTTTATACCTGGATCTTGACAATATCATGAACAATACTGGCAGCGAAGGGCTGCATATTGCATCATCAGGAGCGGCATGGCAAGCCATAGTTAACGGATTTGCAGGAGTGTCCCTCGATAAGGGGGTTTTAAATATAAATCCCCGCCTTCCGGAAAAATGGAGTGAAGTCGCCTTCACTCTTATTATACGCGGTAAAAAAGTCAGGTTTAGCATCCGTCAGGACGGATGGGAAATGGAGAACATCGAATAAGGGACAGAGGCATATGGGCGCGTACTTATATTTGGCAAAGATGAAGCTAATGGCTTTCCTCACTTATCGTTTCGAAGTAATAACATCCCTGGGCACTAATTTGATAATCCTGATGGCGAGCGTTTTTTTATGGAAGACTGCATACAGCGGAACAGATGCCATTTCAGGAGTTACAGAATCCCAAATGCTTACATACACCATAATCTCTGTCCTTTTATCTTCTTTTTTCAGCTCCAATATCGAACATTCCCTGCAGGAGCGGATTGCCCAAGGGAACATAGCTCTTGATTTCCTTAAACCGATAAACCTCATATTTGCCTATTTGTCGGAGGACATAGGAATATCAATGAGCTCTGTTGTAAGCAAACTGATTCCTGTCCTGATTATATCCGCTTTATTTGTCCAGGTTCCTTTGCCCGGCAGTTGGCTCTCTTTTTTAGTGTTTCTGATTAGCAGCATGCTGAGCTATCTGATTTTATGGCTTATCAACGCCCTGATCGCTGTTCTGTGCTTTTGGACGGTACAGCTTGGGGAACTGAAAACTGTAAAGGACGGGATCATTTTATTAATTTCGGGCAAAATCATCCCCATTTGGATGTTTCCAAAATGGATGCAAAAGGTCCTTTCTTTTATGCCATTCCAATATGTTTATCAAACACCTTTAAGTATTTACATCAACAGGATAACACGACAGGAAATCGCTTTTTCACTATTCATACAGGCTATATGGGTACTGTTCCTGTCACTGGCCTTGATTATGCTTTGGAACAAAGCAAGGAAGCATGTATTTATCCAGGGTGGCTGAGTATATGGATAAACTGAGATACTACCTGTCTGTCGCTTCATATTCCATGAAGCTTTCCATGAAAAAGCAGCTTGAATACCCAATGGAGATCATAAGCTGTTTTGCCATGATTCCCATGATGTACGCAACAGGTATCCTGCTGCTCTATTTTCTGACTCAGAATCTTAAGTCCATAGGCGGATGGACTTTTCCCCAGCTGGCTTTTTTATACGGGATCGGTGACCTGAGCCATGGCATCATGGTCGTTTTTTCGGTTCAAAACTGGTTCCTTGACAGGTATGTAAACAGGGGGGAATTCGACAGGATGCTTTTGAGGCCCTTAAACGTGTTTTTCCAGTTCTCGGTCTCGTATGTAAACATTATTGGCATAATGGATGTTCTTGTAGGCCTGTCTGTTTTCATATACAGCTGCGTTCTGGTCAAATTCAGCTGGACATTCTCGAATATTGTCAGGCTGGTTGTCATAATTCTTGGCGCTGCCCTTATACGTTCATCCATTTTTACTATTTTCTGCTCTGTAGCCTTCTGGACAAAGCGCTGCTCGGCAGTAACGGCCCTGATGAACGATATGCTTGAGCGCACGACATTGTATCCCATGACAATTTATCCCCGATTATTGCAGCTGATGCTTACACTTATAATCCCGGTCGCGTTTATTAGCTTCTTTTCTTCATGCTGTTTTCTCGGCATAGACAGCTCGTTCAGGCTGCCAGCCGATGCAGCGGTCATGACACCGGCAATCGGGATTATTACGTTTATATTGGCCCAGGCAGTGTTCAACTGGGGGCTGAGGAATTATGAAAGCAGCGGATCATGAGGTGTGGCTATGATTGTGATTTCAGCCGATCAATTATCGAAAAAGTTTACGGTTATCAGGAGGGAAAAAGGTCTGAAAGGGGCTTTGTCAAGCCTGATCCATCCTGAAAAAATCACGGTTAATGCTGTGGACAATGTAAGCTTTAAAATCGAAAAAGGCGAGATAGTGGGTTTCATCGGGCCCAACGGCGCGGGGAAGAGCACTACTGTCAAGATGATGACCGGCATCCTGCATCCTACTTCCGGTTCAGTTGAAATAAACGGACTTTCTCCCTTTAAGGACAGAAAAAAGGTGGTAAGGGAGCTTGGCGTTGTTTTCGGGCAGAGAACCCAACTGTACTGGGATCTCAGGCTGGGGGAGTCCTTCGAGCTGCTGAAAAGAATCTATCAGATCAGCGATTCCATGTACAAAGCAAATATGAAGCAGATGGACGAGGTGCTTGGGATCAATGAGTTCATCCACATTCCTGTCAGGCAGCTATCGCTGGGGCAGAGGATGAGGGGAGAACTGGCGGCAGCCATGCTCCATTCTCCTCCCGTATTATTTCTCGACGAACCGACTATCGGGCTGGACGTGGAGGGCAAGCATTCCATAAGAAAGTTTATCCGTGAGATCAATCAGAGGTATGGGACAACTGTTATTCTTACGACTCATGATCTGGATGATGTGGAACAGTTATGCAGCAGGCTGATTGTGATAAATCATGGCAGGATCGTTGAAGACGGTCCCCTTCAGGATATCGCGGAGAGAATGGCTCCGTATCGTTTTCTTGTGCTCGAGATTGCTTCACCCGGGATCGGGATAAGGCATTCTTTGGCAGATACAGTCAGGCAAAACGGGAACCAGGTATGGCTCAGGTTCAGAAAGTCGGAGATTTCCGCATCAAGGCTGATTTCGGATCTGTGCTATTCTTATCCTGTACTTGACCTTAAAATTAAGGAACCGGATATCGAGGATATGATAAGAGAACTGTATAAGCTGAACGATAAAACGGGATCAGGCGTATGCAATTAAGCCTGATCCCGCATAATGCTAAAACTTGCCGCCTCTGCCTCCATGGGTACGGCCCGAAGACGATCTGTGAGTGCTTGAGCCGGAACTTGAGCTCTGCGGCTTTGGACGCCTGGAGATCCTTGAAAAGAGGAACAGATCCCTGCGCACATTTATATTGATGCTGTCTTTTCTCACATAGTTTGAAGCCGCAGGCTGGTAGCGGACGCTTTTCAGTTGGCTCTTCATGATTCCGGTAATAATGAAAGCAAAAATCACGCCTACTCCAAGAGAGATAACAAGGCGCTTTACCGAAAAGAATGCTGAGTCGGCCCTTGCCTTCGCAAGTTCCTCATCGCAAAGATCTGCAAAGGTTGAAAAGGCTTTCCTGTATTCTCCGCGGCCTAAATAAGGCAGGAATTCATCTGCCATACGATCAATATCCGAATCGCTGAAAGCCTTTATTGCAAAGCCATGGGTCGTGATCCACCAGTCTGAGTATTCCATGCTGACAAGCAGCAGTATACCGTCGTCATTCTTACCGTAGCCGTAACCATTGTAATCGAAGAAGTCGTCGGCATAATCTCTTGGAGACTTGCTGCCCAGGGAATATACGGTAACGATGGCGACCTCGCACTCATGCTCTTCGCTGATCTTCTCAAGCTTAGAGTCCAATGACTTTCTTTCGCTTTCGCTCAGGAGACCTGCTGTGTCATACATCAGCGGCACATCCCTGTCGCTGTCCGCTGCCGCTATCGTAAGCGAAGCGGCGCTGAAGATCAGGATAAGGAATATCAACATGATTATTTTCCTAATATTCTTCATACTTCCGCCTCCCTTACAATAAGTTCAATATAAACGAGATAATATAGGTGATTGCGCCAAATATACCGGTAAGCCCGAAAAACCATTTCCAGTAAGCGGCCTTATCCAGCGGCAGGTCTCCTACGAACTTGCCGGTTTGTCCGTTCATGGCAAAGGTGTATCTTTTGTCGTTCCAGATCGTGTTAAGAAGCCAGACCGGATACAGGGCGTATTTCGCCGATCCGTTCCTCAACTGTATACTGGTTCTCTCGGGAACCACCGTGGCATATCCCTGCACAGTCGAGGCAAAAATCTGCTCGGTACTGCGCTTGATCCTCTCATTGGCGCGGGCTATGCTTTCGTCGGCAGGAACGTCATACTTGTCAGCCAGGTAGCCGGCAAGGTATGCCGTCTGGAAGTCGACGGCTTCGCTGAAATCGAAGGGTTCTATGGATTCCATAAGGTCATCGGGCATTTTCGTGGAACCGTCGACAGGGACCCGCTCGAACCTGAGGCTGC
>DUSJ01000352.1 GCA_012842645.1 Clostridiaceae bacterium
CCCACGCTTCTCATGTCGGTAAGGACGGTAAAGTACTGGCTTATCTCCCTGTCAAGACCGGCTTTGGCCACTTCATCCCGCAGGATATAGTCCGTATCCCTGAGGATGTCCAGTTTTTCCTTCGTGACTTCACCTATGACCCTGATTGCCAGGCCAGGTCCGGGGAAAGGCTGGCGCCATACCATCGATCCGGGAAGCCCGAGTTCGATACCCACTGCCCTCACTTCGTCCTTGAAAAGGTCCCTGAGGGGCTCTATTATGCCCTCAAAGTCCACAAAATCCGGAAGCCCTCCGACATTGTGATGGCTCTTGATAACAGCGGCATCGCCCGCGCCGCTTTCTATGACATCGGGATAGATGGTTCCCTGCACCAGGAAATCCACTTTGCCTATCTTTTTGCTTTCCTCTTCAAAAACCCTAATGAATTCTTCTCCAATGATCTTTCGCTTGGTCTCGGGATCGGTCACGCCTTTGAGACGGTTAAGGAACCGTTCCTGCGCGTCAACCCTGATCAGGTTTATCCTGAACTGTTTCCTGAACACTTCTTCCACCTGGTCAGGCTCGCCTTTTCTCAGCAGGCCGTGATCGACAAAGATACATGTCAGCTGATCCCCGATAGCCTTGTGCATGAGAGCGGCTGAAACAGCCGAATCCACTCCGCCGGACAGGGCACATAACGCCTTTTTGCTTCCGACCTTCTCTCTTATCGATCTTACGGTCTCCTCTATAAAGGAACTCATTTTCCAGTCTCCGGCAAGACCGCAGACCTTGTAAAGGAAGTTCTTTAGGATATCTTTGCCCGCTGGCGTATGCACTACCTCGGGATGGAACTGAACTCCGTAAAGCTTCCTGGTATCATCAGCCATAGCGGCTATGGGACAATTGGCAGATGATGCGATGCCATGGAAGTTTTCCGGCAGCCTGCTCACATGGAAGGTATGACTCATCCAGCAGCTTGTATCCTTCTCTATGCCCGAAAACAGGATATTTCCGTCATCAACCGTGATATGGACTTTCCCGTATTCCCTGCTGACAGCTCTTGACACTTCGCCGCCAAGCATGACGCTCATCAGCTGCATTCCATAACAGATACCCAGTATTGGTATTCCCAGTTCGAATACCTTTTTATCGCACTTAGGCGCGTTATCTTCCAGGACCGATGCAGGTCCTCCTGTAAAGATGATGCCTTTGGGACCGAATTCCCTAATTTTCTCTATCGATAAATTATAGGGCAGGACCTCACAGTACACGTTGGCTTCCCTCACCCTTCTGGCTATAAGCTGGTTATACTGCCCTCCGAAATCCAGGATCAGTATCTTGTCATGCTTCAAGGATCATTCCACCTTTCAGTTTTCCTATTGCTATCATATCAATACCTTAGAATAAGCTGAGCCTGACAGCCAGCCACCATAAACCCAACTGTTATCAGTAAATTGTCAGTATTGGATCCTTGTACTGACTGCCCAGCAGGAATCATAGAATCAATTATAATGTAACGGAACAAAAATGAAAAGCCGGAATCAACAACTGATCCCGGCTTTTTTGGTGGGCGATAAGGAACTCGAATCCCTAACCTTCACTACGTCAAAGTGACACTCTACCAATTGAGTTAATCGCCCACGTTATATCTTTCGCGAGAAATATTATAGCATGTAGTTTCAGTTTTGTAAATATCCATTCATCAGTAATCAGCTTCGAGATAAATGTAACCCAGATCGATGTCCTCAGTCCAACCGTACGGTATTTCTATGGCGTAATCCTCGAGGATGGGCATGTATCCTTCAGCAAGGATTATGACCGAATATGACTCTCCGCTTGGTATATAGTCGCACATGAATATACCGTCGCGGTCGGATTCTACATATGACAGGATCATACTGTCCACGGGGTTGTTGAAGAAATCATCCACTGTTACCCCGGCCTGCAGGATAGCGAATGCTGCCCCGGAAATTGGCCGAAGGGTAAATGAATCAACGATCCTACCATATATGGTTATACCCTCATTATATGCATATTCGTTCGGGTATGAGGGGGTGGTGGAAG
>DUSJ01000353.1 GCA_012842645.1 Clostridiaceae bacterium
CCCAACACTGACGGGCTTATCATGCAGTTCAGGGTCAAAGAGAATACCTCGGGCAAAGATACGAGCACAATACCTGAATACCTGAGCCATATTAAAAGACATAAGGAAAAGGATGTACGCAGGATCAGGGACATTTCCCTCAATGTGGGGGCAGACAGGTTCGGAAGATTGATGTTCACTCTCAATAACCGCGAGTTTATCGGCGGCATTACCGAAGAGCCTGTCGTTGGGGAACTGGAATGCTGGAGGATCATTAACGCCGGGCTCGGCGTCCACCCGATACATATTCACCAAATCCAGTTCCAGGTACTTGACCGCATACCCATTGACTCCAACGCGTACAACCAGACCGGACAGATCATTTTCACCGGCGACCCGGAACCGCCTTCGCCCGAGCTCAGGGGCTGGATGAATACAGTCCAGGCATTCCCGGGGTACATGACCCGTCTGCTCTGCAAGTTTGGGCCTTATACCGGCAGGTATGTTTACCACTGCCATATCCTTGAACATGAAGACTACGATATGATGCGACCTTTCGATGTAGTGGAGAAAAACTGCGGGAGTTACTGTTCCAAAAATGAAAAGGATCATGAAGAAAGCTGCAGCGGCGGGTTAGGGGATGGTTTCAGAAAACACCCTCATATGCAGATTTTCGAGGAAACCGGATGCGATGACAAAAAACTATACTGGAAAGAACATAAGATCGAGGATAGCTACCCGAAATATGACTGGAGAGAATTGGGCATGGGAGAGTCGGATTATGCTGATTTAGTACCAGTATAATTAGTTTTTTGCAGCTGTAGCCTGCAGCGATTTATCGCTCCATGGATCCATCCGGGATTCACTTCGCGACCGCTCCGCAATCCATGCTCCGCTTAAATCGCATGCAGGCTCGCCGCTTTTTCGCACAGTCTGACAGTTGTTTTATATGAAGCAAAGGAACCGTCCCCCTGCTTCATCCTTGCATCACATAATCTGCGGGTTGATCCTGTTCGGGGGCTCATTGTAGCTGTTCAGGCCGTACTCGGCCGGGCCTTCAAGCACATTGCCCTTGTAGTCGAACCTCGAACCGTGGCATGGACAGTCCCAGGATTTCTCCTGGGAGTTCCATTTAAGTTCGCAGCCCATATGGGGACAGGTGATATCAACCAGGTAATAATCCCCGTTCTCTTCCCTGTAAAACCCGCAGCGTTTACCTGCCACATTGACCGTTATCCCTGTGCCGGTTTCGTCAGGTATCTCTGTCTCACCTACCCTGAGCTTCCCGGAAATAAGCTGGAAAGCCATGTCTGCATTTTCCTTGAGGAAATTGAAAGAAAAAATGTCCTTCACCCTGAGATGGCTGAACAGTTCCCTGTAAGGAGATTTTCCTTCAAGGATAAGGTCCCTTATTACCGTCGCGGCGACGATACCGTTGGTCAGTCCCCATTTCCTGTAGCCAGTGGCGATGAAAATGTTTTTATAGTCTGAATTTATATATCCTGCATATGGAATATAGTCATGGGGTATATAATCCTGGGCCGACCATTCATATTTCACATTGTCATTATTAAAAACCTCTTTTGCGAAATCCTTCAGCTTCTGGTAATGGTCATCGTCCTCATGGCCTACCTTATGGTTTTCCCCGGATATAAGCAGTATCTTTTCTTCGGGAATAAACCGAAGCGATATCGCAGGATCTTCGGCATTAATGAAGTGGGCATCCGGGAAGGATTCCGCTTCAATCCCTATGATATAGCTCCTGTCCGGCTTAAGGCGGGCAAAATAGAATCCCCTCCCGTCATAGCACGGATAATGTGAAGAAATGATGACGTTTTTCGCGGTAATGTTTTTGCCATTCTTCGTTTTTATCACGCATTCCTCTCCCGGATGGAAGTCGATCACCCGGGTGTTTTCATAAATCCGTGCGCCCTGTTTTACAGCCTGTTCAGCCAGTCCATTCAGGAACCGTTTGGGATGGAACTGGGCCTGGTTGTTCATTTTAATGGCGCATAAAATCTTCAGGGGAACAGGGATCTCTTTTTCAAAGGAGCAATCTGCCCCGATCTGCCGGCATATTTCAAACTCCCGCTCCAGCTTTCCTACATAGTTTTCATCCTGGGTGAAAAGATATGCCGGAAGTCTTCTGAACTGGCAATCGATATCAAGCTCCCGGGAAACGTTCTCTATAAAGTCTATGGCTTCGCTGTTGGCTTTATAATACAGTTTTGCCCACTCGATACCATACTTGTTCTCAATACGTGAATAGATATAGCCATGCTGTGCAGTCGCTTTCCCGGTATTCCTTCCCGATGTGCCGAAACCGATCCTGTTCGCGTCCATCAGGAAAACGTCCAGTCCTGCCTTTGAGAGAAGATACAGACATGTTATCCCTGTTATACCTCCGCCGATTATGAGATAATCGGTGGATATATCCTCTTTCAGCGTGTCAAAGCTCCGTCCTTCCGAACTTGAGAGCCAGTAGGGCGTATTCATATGCATTCTCCTTATTGTCTTTTTGATTATTATGTGTTTTTTTTATTTAATTATTAATAATAAACAGGGGAATTATGTCCGCCTGATTTCCGTATTTTGTCATGTAATAATTTTTTCTTTTTTGCTCACAATATAGGATGGACTTCTATTTGAATGGGTCATCTTTACGGTAAGGAGGTGATGAACTATGCCAGGACCGAACCGTGAAGCTTTGACGAAGTTCAAACTGGAATGTGCCAAAGAAATCGGCCGTCTGCAATTCTGCAAGGAATTCAATGACCACTATAAGGGCGACCTGCCTTCGAGCCAGAACGGACGTGAAGGCGGACCCATTGGCGGTCAGATGGTAAAGCGCATGATACAGATGGCCAGGGAAAACATGATTAACGGACTTTAATTCGAAAGGAGTACAATAATGGACGAGAGGCAGAAAAACAAGAATAACAACAAGGAAAACAAGGAAAATAACAGGGAAAACTGTGAAAGAGAAAACAAGGAATAATAACAGGCGTGCTGACAGCACGCCACTACATACCAAGGCCCGAATCATTTATATATTTACACGTTTCCAGAACGTCGGCGCAAAGAGTATCAGCATAGGATATATTTCAAGTCTTCCAAACAGCATGGTAAAGGAAAGAGCAATTTTGCTCAAAGCAGAATAATCGGCATAGTTTCCCGTCGGGCCCACAATGCCCAGACCGGGACCAATATTGCCTATGGCTGCTGCAGCAGCCGTGAAGTTGGATACCATGTCAAACCCGTCAAGGGATATAATAAGCAGCGTAACTGTAAAAACAATAATATAAACGAAAAAGTAATTAGTTATTCCTGACAGGATACTGCTGTCCACTGTTTTCCCGCCGTATTTCACCGTATATACCGACCTGGGATGGATTATCCTGCCCACCTCGCGTTTAATCGTCTTAAAGAGCAAAACAAAACGGACGCATTTCATACCGCCTGCGGTGGATCCGGCGCTTCCGCCAATAAACATCAGGATAACAAGAATCGATTTGCTGAATACCGGCCAAAGATTAAAA
>DUSJ01000354.1 GCA_012842645.1 Clostridiaceae bacterium
ATGCCGCAACAAGAGTAGTACCGCTTACATCATCGATAACCTGGGCATATATATGCTTCAGACTCCTGTAAACACAAAGGCGGGGCCTTTCGGCGGTGCCGCTGATCTTTTTGCGCACGCGTACGTGTTTGCGGAGCCTTATTTTATTCTTGTCGATACGTTTAATCATCTACCCTCACTCCTCTCTTTACTTCTTGCCTTTGGCGCCGGCTTTGCCTTCCTTGCGGATAATATGCTCGTTAGCATACTTAATCCCTTTGCCTTTATAGGGTTCGGGAGGACGTTTCTTGCGTATCTGGGCCGCTACTTCGCCGACCAGCTGCTTGTCTGCGCCTTTAACAATGATCTTGTCAGGAGACGGAACCTCTATGGTAATTCCTTTCGGTTCCTCGATCTCTACCGGATGAGAATATCCCAGTGTCAGGACAAGCTTTTTACCTTGTTTTGCTGCCCTGAATCCGACACCGACGATTTCAAGATTCTTCTCAAAACCTTTCGTTACACCTATTATCATGTTGTTGATGAGGGCACGGGTCAGTCCGTGGAGCGCCTTGTTCTGTTTCTCGTCGTCAGGGCGCTTGACAACTATAGCATTGTCTTCTATCTCGATTTTCATATTGGGATGGAAGCTGGCGCTGAGGGTTCCGTTGGGTCCTTTCACAGTCATATCATTTCCGTTAAGCTTCACATCCACGCCCGCCGGGATCGTTACCGGCAATCTTCCTATACGTGACATAATAATTAACCTCCAGTCCTTATATTGCAAGGATTACTCAATACAAGCATCACAGCCTTGAACAATCCTTTTTTCAGGAACTCATAATATATCTTAAAAATTATTACCAGACGAATGCGAGTACTTCTCCGCCGACACCGAGCTTCCTGGCCTGCTTGTCGGTCATGACTCCTTTGGATGTGGAAACAATGGCCACACCAAGACCGCCCAAAACCTTCGGTATCTCGTCCTTGCCTGCGTAAACCCTGAGTCCGGGCTTGCTTATCCTCTTCATACCGGTGATTACGCTCTTCTTGTTCTCGGTATACTTCAGGGTAATCCTCAGTATGCCCTGCTTTTTATCGTCAATTTCAGTAAAATCCCTGATATAGCCTTCATCAAGCAGAATTTGCGCTATCTGCCTTTTAAGGTTAGATGCCGGAACGTCAACTGTCTGATGCTTGGAGTTTGCGGCATTCCTTATTCTTGTAAGCATATCTGCAATTACATCTGTTGCATGCATTATTACAGACCTCCTTTCGTTCCTTTACCAGCTTGCCTTCTTGACACCTGGTATCTGGCCCTTATATGCCAAGTCTCTGAAGCAAAGACGGCAAATGCCGAATTTCCTCATATAAGCGTGAGGTCTGCCACAGAGCTTGCAGCGATTGTAGTACCTGGTGGAAAACTTAGGCTTTCTTTGCTGCTTGATTATCATGGATTTCTTAGCCATATACGGTTACCTCCTTTAGCTCCTCGCGAATGGCATCCCAAGCAATGAGAGCAGTTCCTTTGCCTCTTCATCGGACTTGGCTGTCGTAACAAACGTTATATCCATGCCGCGTACCTTGTCTACCTTATCATAATCAATCTCCGGGAATATCAGCTGTTCCCTGACCCCCATCGTGAAGTTGCCGCGGCCGTCAAAGGAGTTCGGATTGACTCCCCTGAAGTCCCTCACCCTGGGAAGAGCTACGTTAAAGAGTTTATCTACAAATTCGTACATCCTGTTACCGCGGATTGTCACCTTGCACCCTATATTCATGCCTTCGCGGATCTTGAACGCTGCGACTGATTTCTTGGCTTTCGTAACAACAGCTTTCTGTCCGGCAATGAGTGCCATATCGTTCGCGGCAGATTCTATAGCCTTGGGATTTTCCCTTATATCGCCAACGCCCATGTTCAGTACTACTTTAACAAGCTTCGGGATCTGCATGGGAGACTTGTAGCCAAACTTCTCCTGCAGGGCCGGAACAACTTCGTTCTTATACTTGTCAAGCAATCTTGGCATTATTTGTCAACCTCCTTAAGGATTACTCCTTATCCTTTCCGATAATATCGATAACTTCGCCGCACTTTTTGCATACCCTTGCTTTAGAACCGTTGTCCATTATTCTTTTCCCGATCTTGGCAGGTCTGCCGCAGCTTTTGCAAATATACATGACTTTATCCAGGTATATGGGTGCTTCCTGGTGGATGATGCCGCCTTCCTGGAAACCCTTGTTAGGTCTTGGCTTAACATGCTTGGTAATGATGTTTACACCCTCGACTATAACCTTGCGTTCAGACGCGTTGACTTCAAGGACTTTGCCCTTTTTGCCGGCATCCTTGCCGCTCAGGATGTAAACCATATCTCCTTTTTTGACATGCGCTTTTGCCATCTTGTCAAGCCTCCTTCCTTACAGTACTTCAGGGGCAAGCGAGATGATTTTCATGAAATCCTTCTCTCTCAGTTCCCTTGCTACAGGTCCAAATATACGGGTCCCCCTGGGA
Source organism: Clostridiaceae bacterium (assembly GCA_012842645.1). Classification (GTDB taxonomy): domain Bacteria; phylum Bacillota; class Clostridia; order DSM-8532; family DSM-8532; genus DTU059. Next base: position 2,489 of record DUSJ01000354.1, read on the forward strand.
TTGCCGTCTTCTTTTATGATAACAGCTGCGTTTTCATCGAATCTTATCGTGGAACCGTCAGCTCTTTTCAAACCTTTTACTGTACGGACTATTACAGCTCTGACAACTTCGCCCTTCTTAACAACACCGCCGGGTGTTGCGTTTTTAACAGAGCAGACTATTATATCGCCTATATTCGCATATTTTCTTTTCGAACCGCCGAGGACTTTTATACACATCAATTCCTTGGCGCCGGTATTATCAGCCGACTTTAAGTATGTCTGTGCCTGAACCATTCCTAACGCCTCCTCTTACTTCGCTTTTTCAACGATCCTGACCAGTCTCCATCTTTTGTCCTTGCTGAGAGGCCTGGTTTCCATAACCTCTACGCGATCACCTATATTGCACTCGTTGTTTTCGTCATGAGCCTTGAGTTTATAGGTTTTCTTTATGATCTTTTTCAGCAAAGGATGCCTGACGCTGTCAACAACAGCCACGACGATCGTTTTATCCATTTTATTACTAACTACAGTACCAATCATGGTTTTTCTTAAACCTCTGTCAGCCACGCGGAACAAACCTCCTTCCGGTCAATAAGGCTTTATGCCTTTTTCCTTTCTATCCCGAGTTCCTTTTCACGGATCAGCGTGTGAACCCTGGCTATGTTTTTCTTGCATTCCTTAAGCTTCATGGGATTCTCAAGCTGGCTTGTGGCATGCTGAAACCTGAGCTTGAACAACTCTGCCTTGAGTTCGGCAAGCTCTTCAAGGAGCTCTTCTCGTGTCTTTTCTCTAAGTGCTTTCAATTCAGACGCTTTCATTAC
>DUSJ01000355.1 GCA_012842645.1 Clostridiaceae bacterium
AAACCCATAAGACAACGCCAAGCCGTGTCGAACGCGCTATCCGCCATGCCATAGAGGTTGCCTGGAACAGGGGGAAGGTCGATACCATCAACGATCTGTTCGGCTATACCATTAACACCAGGAAGGGCAAACCGACCAATTCAGAGTTTATAGCCATGGTAGCCGACACCCTCAGGCTCAGCGAAAAAATCGCCAACTGAATAATTCTAAAATATTTTGCTGTCAAGCGTTTGTGATTTTGTCTTGTAATTTTAAGCAACATTAGCTGGGAAATATTCTTTCAAAAAGGCAAGCGGGAGTGTAAATAATTTTGTGTACGGGAATTTTATGTCAACACTTCTTTAGCAAGTAATTTTGGTTGCAGTGGTTTACAGAATAAAGCTCTGCATAGTTCTTCTATTTATATTGTTGCCATTATTTTTAAGTTTTATGCATGGTTATGAATAAAAATGGCAATAATATTACTTCCCCGCAAATAGATTTCTTTGAAGAAAGAAATTTATTCATATGTTATTGGCACGTATATAGTCAGGTTCATGTGCCCATAATTTTGCTGAAGCCCGGCAATGTCCGAAAACCTGCCCTGCGGGAACGCAACAGGGAACCTGCAACCGGGCTGAAGTGTTATCTGGAGCAGTATTTACTACACACTTCCAGGAAGTGTAGAAAATTCTATATCAGACTCTAAATTTTTATCCGTAAAGGAGAGGACACATTGTTCAACTTCAGTGCCAACCACATTGAAATACTTGATATTAGGAAATATGACAAATGCACCGTATACATTACCAGGGACGTTGACACCAACCGCTGTTATAAAGCCTATGACTATTCCGGCACATTAGGCATGCGGCACGGCAAGATCTATTGCATATCCGGCAAGGTCAACTCCGCCGATAAGCTTTATTTAGTGCTGGAACACTGTAAAGAAGACCATCGGTATTGCACCGCATCCTTATGAAATTGTCAAGGTTCACGCAAAGTTTTGCAGGCTTACGGGCCGATCATCAGATCCGTCCGGAAATTAGGACAATCCCTTAAACGCCGGAGATGCCAATCTACTCAATGCAAACCTCCAGCCGGCCCGGATATTGGATCATCAACTGGCTCAACACCCGGTCCCAGTTCTTATACCGCTGTGTCCACTTTTGCATCACATTCTTTGATGCCAGGTATAGCATTTTTTCCAAAGAAGCATCCGATGGAAACATCGTCTTCGATTTGGTCACCTTGCGGTATTGCCGGTGCAAACCCTCGATAATATTTGTCGTATAGATGATTTTGCGCACCTCTTCGGGAAACTTGTAGAACGGGCTTAACACATCCCAGTTGTTTTCCCAGCTGCGAATGGCAAACGGATAGCTTTTACCCCACTTCTCCTTCAATTCATAAAGCTTTTCCAGAGCAACTTCCTCATTAATTGCCTGATAAACAGCTTTGAAGTCTTTACTGACAGCCTTTACATCCTTGTAGGATACATATTTGAAGGAATTACGCAGTTGATGGATGATGCACCTTTGGATCTCCGCCTTCGGAAAAGCTGCAATGATTGCCTCCTTAAGCCCCGTAAGGCCATCCACGCAAAACAGCAGGACATCCTGCACACCCCTGTTTTTAAGGTCGTTCATTACTCCCAGCCAGAATTTTGAGGTTTCACTCTCCCCAATCCAGATGCCGAGTATATCTTTGTTCCCTTCCACGGTTACGCCCATCACAACGTAGGATGCCCGGTTTAAAATCCTCCCGCCTTCCTTAACCCGATAGTGGACGGCATCCATGAAAATGAACGGGTATACCGCATCCAGCGGCCTTTCCTGCCATTCCTTAATCTCAGGAGTGATTCGCTCTGTAATCCTTGAGACCATTTCGGCGGATAGCTCGATTCCATACAACTCCCGTATCTGCTCCCCAATATCCCGGGTCGACATCCCCCTGGCGTAAAGGGAAATCACTTTCTCTTCAATCCCGGATACATTGCGCTGATATTTAGGAATAATCTTTGGCTCAAATTCACCTTTGCGATCCCTAGGTACCTGAATCTCAACTTCCCCAAATTCACTTTTTAACGTTTTGGATGTATAACCGTTGCGGCTGTTGTCGGTATTCTTGGCACTCCGTTCTTCTTTGCCGTACCCCAAATTCGCCTCTAATTCGGCTTCCAGCAATTCTTGTATCACATCCTTGAAAATATCCTTGAGGTATGCGGTAACATCCGACACACTTTGGAAATTATTTCCCCGTACCAGGGCTTTTACTTGCTCTTTTGTGAGCATTGACATAATATTCTCCTCCTTGGCTTTCATTATTGCTAATTCTTGCCAAGAAGGAGACTTTTTATTCTTTCATACACAAAATTCATTACATCCTCAGGCAAGCCCTTTTTAATCCTCAAACCGAGGTAAAAAGGGCTTCTTTTAGCTGTAAGCATATTTTAAAACAATACACTAAAACAATCAGAATCATGCTCCGGAACAGGTTAAAGCAAGCTATAGCAACTCTAACTTGTTACAGTGTTAGCATAAGCTGGTTTCGAGCAATAGCTTGCTGTTCAACATATATATCCGGTGATTAGGCATCGTGTTTGGTATAATTATTTAATTAACGCCTTTTCGGGGTTTTAGATACTTCCGTTCAAGAATATCCATTGACCTCTCTGTGGGTTCCATATTGCGTTCATAAATGTCTGAATATATGCGAGGAACTTTCAAGAGCCTGAAATTCATGTCATTAATATCAAAATGGTTAAGGTCTAAATCATCTACACCCAGCCATTCCCGGTACATATTGTATTCTTCGCCTTTTTTCTTTTTGAAGGCTTTAGCCAGTTTTTCAAGTCCTCCTACACCACCACAGTCCTCAATGATGCCATACCCTTCTCCTTCGAGTACTCGGGGAAGAAACCTCCCCGGCAGGTTATCATCCTCAAATATGCGTTCAAGGGTGACATCTACAATCCAGTTGTCGCCGAAATCATAGAAAAATACCAGCCTGGAATCTGGCACTGTTATGACATGCTTTAATTTATGCTCAGTAATGTCATATACTTTTTCGTCCTCATCCCGGTAAAGGTATGTATCCTCCGTAATGATTTCAAATATTCCATTCTCTTCAGTTTCGTTAAACGGATCGTCTGCAAATAACTTGTTGTATTCACTATCGCCCAGCCTTTTGCGAAGAGCCATAATTAGGTTCTCTCTGAAAGGCACTTCAATGCGAAACAGGTGGTTTGCCTGCATTTCAAACAATGTCATCAGAATGTATCCCAAGCGAGCCATAGTAATATTGTTGGCGACCTGAAACCTACGCCATATTTTAGGCTGGTAATCCCTTAATTGCGCATAGAGCTCATAGATAGGATTTGATGCCATGGTACAATCCTCCTCCCAGTGATTCATATTATACACTAAATCACAGCAGTGGCGAAGGATATGCTTTCGCTACTTAGGTTCCGGTCATCAGATCCGCGCGGTGCACCTGCTTTTGCTTGAATTGGTCGAATAAGCTTTTCCTCCATGGGTGGCTCACGGGAGGGATGTACTTTGCGATAGGTTTTACCTTGGGTTCCCTGAAATCAAAGTTCCGGGACGTTTGCTCATGCTCAGGAATTTCTTCCATAGCATAAACCCGATCTTCCACACTAAAGTACAGGTTATTATCAAAAGTACGTATAACAAGCCCTTCTGTACCCTTGTGAAAGTAAACAAGGAGACCGCTTTGATTGACAGTACGGTAATATTTGTTGAAAAATCTGATAGAATGACCGCTGTCTACCTTACGACTGGTCAGTATAGCCAGAGTGAGGTTTGCTTTTTCCTGTGTGGGTTTGTTTTCAAATACGGACTGCATGCGGTTGTGATCAAGTGCAAACCGCTTGTTGAACCGGGGAAGGTACTGTTTAAGGTATTCGTTCGCCTGCTCTATAGTGGTTACACCCGCAAGCCTTAACAGGACCGGAAGGCGTGATTGCAATGTCCAAAACATGCGCTCCACACGTCCCTTTGCTTGTGATATGCTAGTAGTCTTAATCTCAACGCCGAGTGTCTTGCAGGCGTATGCGAATTGCGTGTAAGTGTCGTTTTCGTCCAGCCCGCCGCCTTTTTTCTTGAACTCAAATATTGTTCGCCTGTCTGTATAGAACATGAGTGGTATGCCATAGTCCATTAGTATCTGCCAGAATACATTGTAATAGCCATTCAGGGTTTCTCCCTTATCAAACCAGGCACCGGTAATCATCCCTGTCGCATCGTCTACCGCTATGTGAAGTGTGGTTTGTGCACCTCCAAACCATGTATATACGCATGCGTCCATTTGCTGCATTTCCCCAAAATATGCACAACGCGGACGCCTGGCATGAGCATCTTCAATATCTACAATCAGTGACTGAATCCTTTTTTCTTCCCGGGAAGTGACCGCTGCCTTTTTCATCTCTTCCAGAAGCTTTCGAACATTTTTCTTTGTTTTCTTGGTAGCCTGGGGAGATAGAAGATATTGCCCCATGAGTAGTTTTCTGACTACAGCCTCAGAGACTTTTATGCCTTCAAATTCCTGAAGCAGCTCTGTAAAGTGCTGGTAAGTCGCATCGTAGTATTTAGTTCTGTAAAGGTCAATAATTGACTCCTTAACCTCATCACTAAGCGCATGCACAGGTTTTCGTCCCTTATTGCCATGCACAAAAAATTCCTTGCCATAAATTTTATAGCCTTTTATGTACCGGTCAATACTGCGCCTTGTACAACAAAGCTTTTTTGCTGCCCGGCTTTTGTTCCCGTTCTGTTCGACCAGTTCCTTTATTACCTCATACTTCTCTTGTCCATCCACAGTTAATTCAATCCTCCGCATCATTTTCACCCCATATTTTTGATATGAGGTTTATTATACACTACATCAAAACATTAAATTGAGACAAAATCACTGACGGCTTATTATGACAATATCAAAAACGGATCACAAACTGAATAATTCTAAAATATTTTGCTTGTAATTATGGGCGATTGATGTTATACTTAGTCGGTAAGTCAGTCTTATACATGGATTAATCTTTAAGTTTAGCACTCTTTAATTTATTTGGAGTGAACAGTAACAAAAAGACCCGATCCAAATAAATTAAGGAGGTATAGGCTAATGGCGGACAAAACTATAATATGCAAGGATTGCAACTCAGAATTCATCTTTACTGAAGGCGAACAGGCTTTCTATAAGGAAAAGGGTTTTGAGAACGAACCTCAGAGATGCCCGGATTGCAGAAGAGCAAGGAAACTTGAGAGAAGCAACCGTGGCGGAAACCGAGTAGCCGGCAACGTAAATCGTTGGTAATGCAAATTGCATAGGAGAGCGTAAGCTCTCCTTTTTTGATGCCCATGCAGGGGCGTAATTTGTCTCAGATGACATATGGGAAAACTCTAAAAAAACGGGTCCGGAAGTTCGGACCCGGGGCTGATATCAAGCCCTGCATTGGCAAATCAGCAAGAGGGAACCTGTAAGGGCGGGGGCAAAGCCTTACGGAGACCTGTACCAAACTCAGCAGATGCAGCGACAGCAACAGCAGCATCGGCGGCAGCAACAGCAGATAAAGCAGCAACAGCAGCACCGTCTGCACCTCCGACAATTAAGTCTCCATCGGTTCCGGATACACATGGTACACTCCTTGTACAAGCCTCCTACTTCATAATATTCACATCGGACAAATTTGCCCCCTGAAAAGAATACTCCAGATATCATCAGATCTTATGAAGCGTAATTCTTGATTACCTTATTGTATTCCTTCATAATACTGTCCAATATATCAACATGCTCAAAATCACTGTGGTATAGAATATTGATTTCACGAATCATGCTGAGATTTTCTATTGGCAGTACAGTAATCTTCCCTTTTTTCAGTTCGTCAAGACATGCGCTGCGAGCAAGCACAGAAACCCCAATATCACGTCTTATAAGGTCTTTAATTGTGGCAATGTTATCTACTTCCAAAATAACATTAAAATCATCAAGCGACATGTTCTTGCTTTCCAAGTGGGCTGCAAACAGGTTCCTTGTCCCTGACGATGGTCTTCGAAGGATTAAAGGCTGTTTTTTTAATTCGTTTATGGTAACCATGCTTTTTTTTGCCAAAGGGTTATTGTTGGATACCACCAACATTATTGAATCTGTGTCAAGAAGAAGAGAGTTGATGTTTTCATCCTGGATTGTCCCTTCAACAACAGCCAAATCTATTTCATAATGTCGTAGCTTATCATAAAGATTATTTATAGAATCAGAAATTATTGTTATGGTAGTGCCGGGATTTTTTGTACAATACCTTCCCAACACTTCTGCTACCGCATTACTTTCTGCAGTATGAGTAATTCCCACCGTAAGCCGTCTTACATGGCGCTGTTCCTCTATAATACTTTGTTTCATTCTATTATATAATGCGATACTTCTCCGGGCATACTGAATTACGATATTGCCTGCATTAGTCGGCTTAATTTCTTTTCCAACGCGATTTAAGATTCTCACATTCAGTTCCTTCTCCAATTGCTTAATATGTTGAGTAACGGCTGGCTGTGTCAATGAAAGCTGGTCTGCTGCTTTCGTGTAACTGTTGTTTTCAACAACCGCCAGTAAGGTATAAAGCCTGGTATCAATCATCTTATCCATCTCCTGATATAAAAAATCATTATTATATATAAAAATATTATAAATTTACATTATGTATTTTCTGAGTATAATGATAGCATGATTCTGGAAAGGGGGCAACAGTAATGAAGCAAAAGGACAGTGTCAAGTTGTTGTGGAGTTTTTTTCTGGACAACTCCCCTGGTATCAACTGACCATACTATGCTGCCGGCCATAAGCCCGGATCAATAC
>DUSJ01000356.1 GCA_012842645.1 Clostridiaceae bacterium
AGTCCCATCACCGGGTTATGATCCTGGAGGTCATGGGAAGGCGCGCCGGATGGGTGGCGCTGGAATCGGGAATTGCGGGCGGAGCGGATATTATCCTGATACCCGAAATACCATATGACATAAGGCATGTCGCCCGCAAGATCCTTGAACGTAAAAACTCGGGAAAAAGCTTCAGCATCATATGTGTTTCAGAGGGCTGTAAGCCTGCAGGCCAGGCTGATAACGGCGAAGAGACCAGATACTGCAGATTCGCTCCCGGGATAGGTTCCAGGATCGCTGCCGATCTTGAGAAACTGACAGGTCTTGAAACACGGGTCACGGTTCTCGGGTATCTCCAGCGGGGAGGAGAACCTTCTCCTTCCGACAGGATACTGACCACGAGAATGGGAGTTGAGGCTGTCAACATGATTGCCCAGGGCAAGTACAACATGATGGCAGGAATTGTGAACAACCAGATCTCTCCCATAGACCTGGCCGAAGTTGCGGGAAAGTGCAAATATGTTCCCGTCGATGGGGAGCTTGTCCGTATAGCAAGGAACATGGGCGTCAGCTTCGGCGACTGAATGAAACGGGGGAAATTACCCATATATGGATACATTTAAATCAATATCTTTTGAGGAACAGGACTTATTCAACGAAATATTCGGCAGGACGAAACCTGTGGCTTCTGAATTTACTTTTGCATACCTTTTCATGTGGAGAAGGGATTACAATCTCAGCTACGCGATCATTGAAGATCATCTTTGCCTGGTTTCGCAGTCAAAGGCATATAAACCTTATTCCTTCTGTCCCATACCTGTAGGCGGGGAGTATGATCCCCCGAAATTTTACAGGGCCTGCAGATGGATAGAGGAGTATTTTCGCGATATGGGATTTCAGCCCATGTTTGCAAGGGTGAGCGAGGGGTGTCTTGGCAGACTTATCGACGTTTTTGGTGACAGGGCCGAAATCACTCCTCTTGAAAATACCTTCGATTACGTATATAATGCTTCGGACCTGATAAACCTTCCCGGAAAGAAATACAGCAGCAAAAGGAACCATATCCACCAGTTCATGCGAAAATACGGTGAATATGAATATGTGCCGGTATCTGAAAATAATATCCAGGAATGCAAAAGGATAATAGACGCCTGGGCTGACCTTCATGAAACAAACACCGACCCGGATCACAGCGAAAGGTATGCATGCTATGAACTGCTGGACAACTGGGGCAAGTTCCAGGTAAAAGGTGCCCTTATAAAAGTGAACGGCAGATTCGAAGCCTTTACCATCGGCGAGCTTCTGAACCCGGAAACTGCTGTTGTACGTATAGAAAAGGCCAACGCGGAAATACACGGGTTGTACACGCTGATCAACAGGGATTTCTGCGCCAACGAATGGAGCCATGTCAAGTATGTCAACAGGGAAGAGGACCTGGGGATTGAGGGCTTAAGAAAATCTAAATTATCATACAATCCGGCGTTCATGGTAAACAAGTTTTTAGTGAAGGTTTAACATTGACTTTGATTTTTTGATTCTTTAGTATAAATATGTATAACTTAAATAATGTCATGGGTTGGCGATTCCAGCCCGTTTTGTGTTTTGATTAAGCCGGAGGGTAACGACGATGCTGAAAAAGCCGAAAGTCGCTGTTATCATGGGGAGCGACTCTGATTTCCCTGTAATCGAGGGAGG
>DUSJ01000357.1 GCA_012842645.1 Clostridiaceae bacterium
ATCTGATATATAATATTACTCATAAGAGACTCCTCCTTGGTATTTTGTTTGTTTTTTGTTGATCAATATTTTACCAAAAAAGAGGGGTCTCTTGTTTTTTTAACCTAAAACAATTTTACACTAAGGGGCCGGAGCAACCGCAAAAATCACCTGACAGACCTGCCTGTTTTGATAAAAATCCTTGCAAAGGCGGATACTTCGTGTTAATATATTGTTTGTTGCACGAAGCCGATAGGAGGTGAGTATAGATGCCGAATATTAAATCAGCAGCTAAAAGAGTGAAAGTAAGCGCAGCCAAAAGGATGCAGAACCGTATAAAGAAGTCCGAGCTTAAGACTACTCTGCGCAATTTCCGTGAAGCTTTGGAGGCAAAGTCTCCCGAAACCCCGGAACTGCTCAGAAAAGCCATTAAAAAGATAGACCAGGCTGCTGCCAAAAATATCATCCACAAGAATACCGCCTCCAGGAAGAAATCTCAGCTTCAGAAAGCTTTTGCCGCTATGAACGCGGAATAAGCCGGTTAACCGGTATTCATATGCAAATAAAAAACTGCTGACAAATCATATTTGTCAGCAGTCAAGACGTACCTGAGGTACGTTTTTTATTTTGCTATTCCGGGGACGGTTTGATTTAAAAGAACCGTCCCTTAATTTACATTTTTGACGGTTATCTTATCCATTGTCACATCGGCATGACGTACAACAATATCGCTTATTTTGGCGACCTCCTGGGCAGACAGGCTTGACGCCTTAACTATAACGTCCACGTTGTCCGTTTCGCTCATGTACGCCAGGGCATCCTCGAATCCCAGTTGTTTTACCAGGGTTTCAATGGTGTTCTCCGCTTCGGACCTTCTTATAATACCGAGAAGTTTTTCCTGCGCTTCCAGTTGCGTTACCGTCGCGGATGCGGCCACCGTTCCGTCAGCCGAAGCGTTTGCTATGGCGGTCAGTTCCTCTTTCTGTTTGCTCCTGGCCCTGTCTCTCTCCATGCGTATGGCAGCGAAGTACCCATCCGATTGCTGTATGTTATTCTTGCTTGTATCAGTATCATCCGAGGCATCCACATAAACCGCTGCTCCGGGTATGTCCTCCAGCCTGTCTTCCTGTCCTGCGGCTGAAGCTTCCGTGGCAGGCTTTCCGGCTTCTCCGCGCGTATTGTAGTTATACTGCAGTATCCCGACCGAGATTATTACAAGAACAAGCCCCAGTACAACTATTTGCTTCCTTTTCATACCCTTTCCCTCCACAGGCAAATGTCGTAAGTTTTTATTAGGCGAAAGATTATAAACTTATGGCATTATTGCTCTATATAAAAATTATATTTACGATGCTCCCCTATTTATGCTTCAATATCTGGACCCTGTGCTCAGGGATTCCCAAAAGGGTGCAGACGGCATTGTTCAGCTGGGCCCTGATCAGGATATCATCGGCTCCCTCGGCAACCACGACCACTCCCTGGATCTGCGGGATTATTACTTTCAGGATGACCGGCTCATCGTTCCCCGACAAAACCAGCTGGCGCGTCTCGCTTATCTCCGATGATCTGCCGTCAGCCCTTTCCTCGTTCCTGGTATCCTGCTCGTTATTGTAGGCAGGGACCTGCTCGCCGCCCGTGTCGGCGAACACCATAACGCTTACCTCCCCCGCTCCCTCAACCTTGGATAAGATCTCTGCCAGTCTTCTCTCGATATCAGCCACCATGTCCTGACCGTTTATGAACTTTCCCGGCTGGTACGAACCGGTTTCATAGCTTTGGGCGCTGCCTGAGTTTTTCATGGTGTTCTTCGTCCCGGATGGTTTTGCAAGTGAACTGGCGGCTATAAGGATTATGATCCCGAGAATCACTATAATGAGCAGGATCTCGAAAGCAGAAAGCTTTCTTTTCTCTTTTCCGTCATTTTTCCTGACAAAGAAGCCGGTAATGCCTTTTATCATATTAACCTCCTCCATTGAACCCGCTAAGTTCTATAATGACCTGGTTCCCGTCAATGGCGAACACTTCGGTGAGCTCCTGTTTTATATACTCTACCTTTGCCTTGTCTATGGTTTTTGTGCTGTTCCGGCCCGAAGGCTCCAGTTTCAGGTACAGGGTTCTTATCATGCAGTAGCGCTCATCATTGGGGTCCTCGTATAATACCGCGTCGGCTGCCGCGACCGAAAACTCCGGATCGGCCCTGAACCGTCCCTTGATGTCATTTATAAGCGACTGCCTGTAGACTTCCAGCATCTGCTTCGAATCCTCTTCCATGAGCCTGTCTATCCTTCTCTTCAGTTCTTTCTCCGAAAGCTTCACATAATCGTTCCATACCATGCTGTCAAAATCGAAGCCGCTTTTGGCCATATTCAGGACCGGCATGGCCATTGCGACCGTCACCGAAAGCCCGCAAACGAGTCTGACGTACTTGTTCAGGTTCCCTTCGGGAGCGAACTTTTCAATTATCGAGCATAAAACGGTTATCGTAACCAGTGTTATTATCCATGCCTTAAGCGTATCCATCCCGGCCCCCTACTTCATGACGCCGCTTGCGTTCATCAGTGTTCCTGCCAGTAAAATAATAACGAAAAGCGCCGCTCCCATGATCCCCATTATCACCGAAAGACAGCCCGCTGCTTCTTCAATGGCCTCGCATACGTTCTCATCGCATATGGGCGAGCCGAAAGCCGCTGCCAGCCTTAATGCAAGCATGATGACGAATACCTTGATGAACGGGATCACCGAAACAACTATGAGGACTGTTACTGTAAGTATCCCGGCCACGTTTCCCGCCGCAGTCGTGCACAAAATAATGGTGTCCGCAGCGTCGGCCATGTACTTCCCGGCTACCGGAACAAGGCTGCCAAGAGCGAACCTGGTTGTTTTCAGGGTTACCGCATCAACCGAGGAACTTGCAATCTTCTGGACTGAAACGATAACAGAAAATACCATCGTCAATATTCCTGTGGCCCATACAGCCCCGCTCTTCAAAAGCTTTGCCAGGTTCTTGACTTTAAAGCGTTCGGAAACGCTGTCAACCAGGAACAGCAGTCCCGCCATTACCGTTAGCGGGAGGAATACGGTTTTTAAAAGCTGGCATGCGGCATTCACTCCAAAAAGCATCAAAGGCTGCATGGCAGATACCGACACTATCCTCCCCGCAGATGCCATCAGCGCGAACAGGGCAGGCATCGCAACAGAAGCAATTGACTGCATCGACTCGATGGTGGTCATGGCTGTTTTCACGATGCTTCCGAAACTGACAGCGGATATCACGATCAGTACCCCGTTGACCGTTAGCTTTGCGACTTCGTTGGGAATCCC
>DUSJ01000358.1 GCA_012842645.1 Clostridiaceae bacterium
TGCTTACATTTTCTATACTCTCCAGCACTTTCTCGGGTGAATTCACAACACCGGTTATTATCTTTGATTTGCCATAAGCGTTCATCCGGCCCGAAGTGCTGTCCAGTCCCAGTATGTAATTGCCTTTAAACTGGTTTTTGCTGATTATAAGTTCATTTTCGGTAATACCGTTTTCAATGAGGTTTTTCAGTTCCAATCCTATTATCCGGACAACTTCCTCAGCCATTTCAGGATTGGCAGCGGCATAAATGGTGAACATTCCGCAGTCCCGGAACATGGTTGGATACGAATAAACAGAATAAACAAGGCCGCGCTCTTCGCGCAACTTCTGGAACAGCCTCGAACTCATCCCTCCCCCTATTATGTTGTTGAGTACCATAAGGGCATATATCCGTTCGTCGCTCATGGGAAGGCCCCTGAATCCAAGGCATATATGGGTCTGTTCGATGTCTTTTTTCCTGTAAACGAAATTTGCCCTGATATCAGGCCTGGTCTCCGGAAGCCTGCAGTAACCTATCGATTTCCAGCCGCCGAAATACTTGTCTATTATTTCGAGCAGACGGTTCTCTTCGAAATTGCCTACCACCGCTATGACGCAGTTGTCCGGGATATAAAAATGTGACATGTGTTCAAAAAGGTCGTCCCTGGTGATACTGTTAAGTGATTCCGCCGTACCCAGTACGGGATAGCCCAGGGGACCGTCGCTCCACATTTCTTCGGTCAGAAGGTCATGGACATATTCCTCCGGGTCGTCTTCATACATGCTGATCTCTTCAAGGACAACTTTTTTCTCGGTCTCGATATGGACGGGGTTGAACAACGGGTTAAGTATCATGTCGGACAGTATCTCTACTGCAGTCTCCAGGTCGCTGTCCAGGGTCTTGGTATAGAAGCATGTGCAGTCCTTGGCCGTAAAAGCGTTTATCTCACCGCCTATTTTGTCTATGGCATATGCTATATCCCTGGCAGTACGGGTTTTTGTGCCTTTGAACAGCATGTGTTCTATAAAATGTGATATTCCGTTTTTCTGCCTGGTTTCGTTTCTTGATCCGACCCCTATCCATACCCCGAAAGAAACCGATTTCAGGTGATTCATGCATTCGTACACTACGGTCAGGTTGTTATCAAGGATATATTCTTTAAACAATTCAAACCACCTAAAAAAGCCCTCGCCTGATCCGGCTTAAGGGCATTTTTACTTAAAGCATCTTAAACCAGCAGCGACGCAGCACGTCGCTGTTTCAGCTTTTAAAAGACTTATATTAGAACGAAATCACCCCTGAATTGAAGGGTTCCTACGCTTTCCATCAACTCACCGGCAATTTTCTTCAGTATACTTCTCTTTTCCGCTTTACCGGTGTAATTGCCTTCTGCGCGGTCTACCTCCCTGTACTGCTGGAGCACATATTTCCTTGCTCCCCTGATAGTCCTGGAGATATCGAGCAGATCGTTGCCATTAAGCTCGGGAGTATAGGTAGTTCTGAACTCATATTCAACTGAAGAATTCCTCAGCAGATTAATGCTTTCCATCAGTTTTCCCGTATCTACGGCCGAACAGCATACCTTGCCGTACTTGCACAGGGGAGCTTTCACATCCATTGCCACATAATCGAGGAGCCCCGCAGCGAGAAGGTTCTTTAGGCATTCCGGATAAGTCCCGTTCGTGTCCAGTTTGGTCCTGAATCCCATGCGCTTCACCCGTTCAAGGAAACGGGGAAGATCCTTCTGAAGTGTGGGCTCTCCCCCGGAGACAACAACTCCGTCCAGAAGACCCCGCCTTTTTTCCAGGAAAGCGAGGACACTTTCCTCGTTATACATGCCGCACTCCCCGGTCTGCCTGATAAGGCGGCGGTTGTGGCAATAACCGCAGTTCATATTGCAGCCCTGCGTAAACACTACGGCAGAAATTTTCCCCGGATAATCGACCATTGAATTCTTCTGAAGCCCGGCAATTTTCATAATCCACCTGTTATCCCACGTTTTCCTTCAGTACAAACTTCTTTCTTGCCAAGTACTCTTCCTTTTTCCCCTTGTTATAGTTGGCGACAGGTCTTAAATAACCCACCACCCTGGACCATACCTCGGTACCGGCTCCGCAGGTCGGGCAGGTGAAATGCTCGCCGCGGATGTATCCATGGGTATTGCAGATAGAGAACGTCGGGGTAATGGAGATATACGGCATCTTGTAGTGCTCGAATATCCTTCTGATGAGATTTTTGCATACCTCGATCTCATTTATGCTCTCCCCGAGGTAAAGGTGCTGTACCGTTCCGCCGGTGTACAGTGACTGGAGCTCGTCCTGCAGATCCATGCATTCGAATATATCGTCGGTAAAGCCGACGGGAAGCTGCGTCGAGTTGGTATAGTACGGTGTTTCCTCCCCGGCGGTGATTATATCGGGATAACGCTCTTTGTCTATTTTCGCGAGCCTGTAAGACGTACCCTCGGCAGGTGTCGCCTCAAGGTTGTAGAAATTGCCTGTTTCCTTCTGGAATTCAACCATTATTTCACGCAGGTAATGCATGATCTCTATGGCAAACTTCTGTCCTTCGGGCGTAGTTATGTCCTTGCCCATGAAGTTCAGCAGGGCTTCGTTCATACCTACTATTCCGATGGTCGAAAAATGGTTGTACCAGTATGAACCCGTTCTCTGCTTGATATTGCGCAGGTAATATGCTGAATAAGGATAAAGCCCCTTTTCCGTTTGTTGCTCAATGATTTTTCTTTTGATCTCCAGGGAGGTTTTTCCTATATTAGCTATCTCATAAAGCCTCTTTTTGAATTCTTCTTTTGTAGAGCTCAAATAACCGATTCTCGGCAGGTTTATTGTGAAGACGCCTATGGAACCCGTCATGGGATTGCTGCCGAACAATCCCCCTCCCCGTTTCCTGAGCTCGCTGGTATCCAGCCGCAGCCTGCAGCACATCGACACGGCATCTTCCGGTGAAAGATCAGAATTGATGTAATTCGCAAAATACGGTATGCCGTATTTGCACGTTATTTTCATGAAACCGTCAACAGCCGGACTGTCCCAATCAAAGTCCTTCGTGATGTTGATCGTGGGGATCGGGAAAGTGAAAACCCTTCCTTTTGCATCGCCCTCAAGCATTACCTCACAGAAGGCCTGATTGAACATATCCATCTCGGCCTGAAAGTCCCCGTATTTATCATTGGTATATTGTCCTCCGCATATTACAGGTTCATCCTTCAAAGTATTAGGAACCTTAATATCGAAGGTTAAATTGGAAAAGGGGCATTGAAAACCTACCCTTGTGGGAACATTGATGTTGAAGACAAACTCCTGCAGGCATTGCTTGACCTGATCGTATGTGAGATTGTCGTAACGGATGAAAGGGGCACAGTATGTGTCAAAACTCGACCAGGCCTGTGCCCCGGCAGTTTCGCCCTGTGTGGTGAAGGTGGAATTCACTATCTGCCCGAGGAAGCTGCGTAAATGTTTCGCCGGCTTGCTTTCAACCTTTCCGGGCACCCCGCCGAAACCGTCAAGCAAAAGCTGCCTCAGGTCCCACCCTGCACAATAGGCTCCGAAGAAACCCATGTCGTGGATGTGGCAATCGCCGTTTAAATGGGCTTCCCGCACTTCAGGAGGGTAAATCTCATGAAGCCAGTAATTCTGGGTAAAGATTTCCCTTATATAGTTATTGAGACCGTTTACACTCTTTTGTGTGTTGGCGTTCTCCTGTATCTTCCAATCCTTTCCGCCCAGGTAATTGCTGAACATGCTTATCGTAGCATCTATAAGCGCGTTGAGATCCCTCGCGTTCTTTCTTTTTTCGCGGTAAAGGATATATGCTTTTGCAGTTTTCGCGTGACCGTTTTCTATAAGTACATACTCCACGAGATCCTGGATTTGCTCTACCTCGGGTATTTGTCCTTTGTACCTCTCGTTAGCAAGGGCGACGACCTGGTCACTCAGGCGCTGCGCCAGGCTAAAATCATTTCCTCCGCAGGCAACTGCTGCCTTAAAGATGGCAGATGTGATTTTTTCAGGTATAAAGTTTTCTATAGTACCATTTCTCTTGCGTATCTTTTCAATCATACCTGATTGCCTCCTGCTTATGTGAAATCCAATATCTCGCCGTCAACAATATTATCATACACAATATATAGTGTCAATTGGATGATGCCCTTATTTTTTGTGCAAAATGACGAAAGCCTGTAGTGCCAATACTTTGAACGCAATTGTAATATCGACATTTTTCAATATATTGTTTAATTGTAATGACATAACTACGACATATTGTGCTTTATTGAAAATCGTCAAAATGCCCAAAACATAGATAAACAGGCTGTTTCAAAAGATGATGAGAAAGATGTGCAAAGTTCGACAAAGTATTAACAAAATAAAATAAAGCTGACATGATCGGCTAAAATTAATTTTTAGTAAATTTGAACAATAGGACATTGGTCCTAAAGCATAAGTGAGTCCATCAGACCCTGTTCGGCAAAGCTAAGGTACCGGTCACCGGCCACGATGATATGGTCTGCCACATGGATGGCAATGGGCTTCATTGCCTGGCATATCTTCCTGGTAACGTCAATATCGGCACTGGATGCTCTAAGGCTTCCACCGGGATGGTTATGGGCCA
>DUSJ01000359.1 GCA_012842645.1 Clostridiaceae bacterium
CGATCCTCCCAGGGTTTAAAAAACCATATTTTCCAGGTAACTATCATATCATGAAGACAGGCAGTAAACAACTTCCTTCACTGGTTAATTTTAATTTCAGAACATCCCTATCTGGTTGTCCTCCCTGTCTTCGGCCTTCAAATAACATCCGATGGCCGGGATGTTTGCCCTGTAGTATTCCGGATCCGACAGCCCCGCTTCGCTCAGCCGGACAACTTTTTTCAGAACACTGCCTTTTTTCGACTTCAATACGCTGACTCCCTGCGAATCGCGGGTAGTTTTCGGGTTGATCTGCGAGGTGTTGAATACAAGCACCTTGTCGATACTGCTGAATGCCGCGAGATCGGTATCGGCGGAAAGGTATAATATGCCTACCAGTCTGGAATCCGAATTGTATGCGTTGGCAAGCTTCTTCCTGTTGGTCCTGGTAGCATAGCTGGACAGGGGGATCTTCGCCATCTTGCCATTTTCATACGCGAACAGGAAATATCCCTCGTAGTTGTCTGTTGCGTGCATCTTGATGATCTTTTCATCCTCTTCCAGCTTGAGTTTGTTATTGAGGTAATCTCCCAGCTGGCTGGTCTTGCTGTCCTGCAGTTCATGCACTTTCATTTTGTAAACTACGCACTTGCTGGAGAAAAGCAGAAGGTCCGCCTTGTTCCTGGTCTCCGTCTCCTGGATTATATAGTCGTCTTCCTTAAGCTTATGTTCTCCCGACGAGCGCAATGACACCAGCGATATTTTCTTGATGTATCCCTGGTCGGTCAGGAACAGTTTAACGTTATAATCCTCGATAAGGTTGTCTGTGGTTATCTCTTCGACATGTTCATCGCTTATGATCGTTGTCTTCCTATCCTGGCCGTATTTCTTTGATACTTCTTTTAGCTGTGCGCAGATTATATCCAGGACCCTCGCATCGCGGGCCAAAATATCTTTCAGTTCGGCTATCTCATCCCTCAGCTTGTTTATCTCGGAAGTCTGCCTGATAATGTATTCGCGGTTGAGATTCCTGAGCCTGATTTCAGCAATGAACTCGGCCTGTGCTTCGTCGATACCGAAGCCTTCCATCAGGTTGGGTATGACCATATCATCCCGCTCGGTATTGCGGATAATGCGAATAGCCTTGTCAATGTCAAGGAGTATTTTTGCAAGGCCGTTAAGCAGGTGAAGGGTTTCGCTTTTCTTTTTTATTTCAAACTGAAGTTTCCTCCTGATGCAATCCATCCGGAACTGGATCCAGTGGTCAAGGATGCCCAGTACGCCCAGGACCATCGGTTTCTGGTCAATGAGTACGTTGAAATTGCAGCCGAAACTGTCCTGGAGAGGAGTCAGCCTAAACAGTTTGTTCATTATTTCATCCGGATCGCTGCTTCTCTTGATATCTATAGTTATCTTAAGGCCCTCGAGATCGGTTTCGTCACGTACGTCAGTTATGTCTTTTATCCTTCCTGACTTGATGATCCCCGCTACGGCCTCGATGACCGCTTCCGTGGTCGTTGTATACGGGATCTCGTAGACTTCGATACAGCTGTTTTTCTTATCGTAACGATATTTTGCCCTTAACCTGAATGAGCCCCTGCCTGTTTCATAGATCTTCCGCATTTCCTGCTCATTCAGGATGAGTTCGCCGCCCGTGGAAAAGTCCGGGGCTTTCAGGTACCGCATCAGGTCGATATTATCGTTCTTTATGTAAGCGATGGTGGCTTCGCACACCTCTTTCAGGTTAAAACTGCAGATGTTGCTGGCCATTCCGACTGCTATCCCCTGGTTCGGGTTCACCAGTATATTCGGAAATACCGTGGGAAGAAGCGCCGGTTCCTTCATGGTCCCGTCATAGTTATCTATGAAGTCGACAGTATCCTTGTCGATATCCCGGAACAGTTCTTCGCTTATGGGAGCAAGCTTGACCTCCGTATACCTCGGAGCCGCATATTTCATATCCCGTGAGTAGACTTTCCCGAAATTGCCCTTCGATTCGACCAGCGGATGGAGAAGGGCCATGTTGCCGGTTGTAAGCCGCACCAGGGTTTCATATATGGCCATATCGCCGTGGGGATTCAGCTTCATGGTCTGGCCGACTACATTGGCCGACTTGGTCTTTTCCCCTTTCAGCAGTCCCATTTTATACATGGTATATAAAAGCTTCCTGTGGGATGGCTTCAGTCCATCGATCTCAGGAATGGCGCGGGATACGATAACGCTCATGGCGTATGGCATGTAATTGGATTTCAGCGTTTCGACTATTCTTTGTTCTTCATGCTTGCTGTCCATAGGCAATTCTCCTTGTTCACATTTCTGTAAAGCGGCGTGCCTGCATGCGATTTAAGCGTCCCTCATACTCATCAGGACACATCGATAAGGTCCATGTACTCGTGGCCGTGCTCGGATATATAGTCCTTGCGTCCCTGGAGGTTATCGCCAAGGAGAAGGTCGAAGAATATTCTCGTTTCCTCCGCGTCGTCGGGCATGACCTTGATAAGGCGGCGGGTCTCCGGGTTCATGGTGGTCATCCACATCATGTCGGGATTGTTCTCACCCAGTCCCTTAGACCTTTGGATGGTCACCTTTTGTCCTTTCAGCTTCTCCAGTATTTTTTGCTTTTCGGCTTCATTATAGGCAAAGTAGCTCTTTCCTTTGGCGGTTATTTCAAAAAGAGGGGTCTCCGCTATGTAAACTTTACCTTTTTCGATCAGTGTCGGCGTCAGCCTGTAAAGCATGGCCAGGATCAGGGTCCGGATCTGGTAGCCGTCCACATCGGCATCGGTACAGATGATGATCTTGTTCCATTTCAGGTTGTCAAGGTTAAAAGAGCTTAA
>DUSJ01000360.1 GCA_012842645.1 Clostridiaceae bacterium
AAGCACGTCGATGCTCACCACCTTTACTCTTATTGCCTGGTAAGCCTGTATTACTATCGGCAGCGCACCAATCACTGACGAAAACACAAGGGGCCAGGTGAACAGGTTCGTATTATCTGCAGTCCACCCGGCAATAAAGGCAAAGGCGATCAAAACGGCACAGATCAATGTTATATGGTTCCTGTTACGTAGAATAAACTTCTGCATGATTCCATCCTTCATCAATGGTATGCCTTGTCAAGCTCGGACAGCATGTTGTATACCGCTTCATAGCTTTCGCATACGTCATCCGGTACCGTGTAGCCATCCGTAATTTCGCGAAGTCTCAGGAACTCGTTATCCAGCTCAGGCCTGCCTTCTCCTGCTTCTTTAATCTTCCCTATAATTTCCTCGCACAATCTTTTTACTTCGTGAAACTCGGGATGATGATCCCCGTGTACCCTGTCCACTATGGGAACATATTGCGACAATACGCTCAAATATTTCGATATCGCCAGTCTGAATCCGTCTGACATGCTGCATCCTTCTTTCATGATTATTTCTGATGAGATTATTGTACCATGGTTTTCGGATTATTAGTTTGACCGGCGTCACATTTTGCGGATGGATTGGTTCTCTGTACCTCACCTGACTGGCATAGCAGGAAAAAGAGTCAAAAGGAAACGTCCCCTTGGACTTATGATTTACCTGAATATGATCTTTCTTGATATATTAAGCGCGAACTCCATTATACTTTTGCATGTGTTCATTTTTGTATGATATCCGGTACTTTTTGTTGTACGCTGGCGGATCACGATTACTTCCGCTTCCTCGTCATCCGAATACTCCATGATTATACTTCTGGGCATATTGTCCCGCACCAGGTATTTCTTCAGGCCAAATCCTGCTTTTGCTGTTATGACACAGTAAAAATATGGGTAATGGCTTGATTCCACGACATTGATATTGGTTTGCGCGAGTATGCCGTAAAAATCGGCAGGCGCATCCGTAAATACGATATTGAACCTGCAGTCTGTCGGATATTCTTTGCCTTCTTTGTCTACGGCCAACCGCAGTGAAGGAACGAATTCTTCCCCTTCTCTTTTCACTTTCCTGAAATGTCTTTCAAGCTCAATGATCAGATCCGTTTTGATATAAAGATCGTTCTGGTGGCCTTTAATACGAAGCCCGTTGAACCACAGGGACAGTATGAGGATGACAGCATCCACTATAAATATGGCTGCAACATTCATACCGCTCTCTTCCATAAGGACGGCAAACAAAGCTGCCAGGACGATGGCGGCAATGCCAAAAGCCAGGCAGCCCGTGCCGTTGCTGATATCCAGGGCATCCTTGTCCCATTTGTTTATATCCTCTTTTATCTGGTTAATCCTGTGGATCCTCTCCATGGTGGTCCTTGCCCAGTTGTCACTGTAATCCGGTTCATGCCCGGGTTGCGGCGAGGTGTCATATCCTTTGACCATGTTTATAAGCACGGCCAATAACAGCAGGACAGCCCCGGGCCAGATGCTTACCGTAATGATCTGCGTGACAAACCCGGCAATGATAAGGCATATGTAAATGATCATCCTTGCTGTATACGATAGTTTCCTGAAAAAATGAAACTGTATGACATCCTGGTCTTCAGGCGGCGGGAACCCCGGTATCTTTCTGTTTTTCATACGATAATCCTCTCCTTCAGCCCTTTTGACTCCCAAACTACCATAAGTTCATCGCAGCCGCGGGCATTGAAATACAGCGGGCATGCTCCCTGGCAGACGGCAAAGTCCATGCATTTCCTGCATGCTGCGGGAGCTTCCATTTTATCTCTTATATATTCGCTTCTCTTATTGAACCAGACCGCTTCAAAACCCTCTTCCAGGAGGTTGCCTACAGGCTCGGGCCAGCTGGAACACGGGAGGACGTTCCCTTTAGGATCCAACGACAGCAATCCCTCGCAGGCGCTGCATCCCTGGTTGCCAAGCCCGGCGGGAATCGGGTTGAACAGGCATATGGGCGTAGGCGAGTACCACATATACTCTATACCTGCCTTTTCGGACATATCCTTCAGCTTTTTGACTATATCGCCGATTTCCCGGTATCCTACCGCTAAATCCTCAGCCCCTCCCCGCCCTGACGGGATCACAAGGTTTGAAGAGAACCTCTCCGCACCCAGGCTTTTGCAGAACTCCGGGTACATATGCAGGTTATCCTTGTTCAAAGCGCAGATGGTAAAATGGGGGTGTACGGTGATTCCTGCTTCTTTCAGGGCCTTAAGCCCCTTTACCGACGCCTGGTGGGATCCCTTAACCCCGGTTATCCTGTCATGCTCTTCGGCAATTGCCGACTCTATACTGACCTGCGCCGATGAAAGACCTGCTTCGGCGTATTCCCTGGCCTTTTGGGGCGTGATCAGGGTACCGTTGGTTATCAGGTTGACTCTCATCCCGTTATGGCGGGATGCATAGTGTATAAGCTCCGTGAGGTCTTTATAGGTAGTTGGTTCCCCTCCCGTGAAGGAAACGCTGGGGACCTCGGCTTCATACCTGATTATGTCAAGGACTTTTTTAAACCCCTCGGTGTCAAGCTGGCCCTCGACCTCTTTTTGGGTACAGGCAGCGTAACAGAAACGGCACCTGATGTTGCATGCGTATGTCAGGGCCACCTCGGACAGGACGGGCAGCTTTATATACCCGAGAGTGAACTCGGTCCTGTGGACAGCAGGCGTACTGTAGTTTTCACATATCGCGCCGTTCCACATAAGTGAAAAGTCTGTAAAAAAGCGTTCAAGCTGTTTTTCAGCTTCAGCCCGGTCCGGCCTTGCCCTGACAATATCCATTACCGAACCGCCCGAAAGAATATGGTTTATGACCCTTGCTCCCGTGGCATTAAGTTTGAACGCTTCATTGGGCATACGTATCAGAACATTGTCCTTCAGCCGGATATATACATATGGTTTTATCCTGTTTATGAATTCATCTATCCAGGCAAGTCTGTGTTTTTTCACCTTGCACCTCCGCTGACGCATGCAGAATGGCAGGCCGAATGACATGCCGAATGGCAGGCCGAGTGGCAGGCAGAATGGCATGCATCATGGCAGGCTGAATGACATGCCGAGTGGCACGCATCATGGCAGGCAAAGACCCCTTTATCCACGCTTGTCAGTGATTTGAAATTAGTATTGACCGGGGTAACCGGGGTGGTCCTGATACTCTTCTGATAGCTGTAGTAATACCTGCTGCGATTATGCATGTTTATGTTATTGTGATATATATAATAGAAGAACCAGTAACTATAATAGTCTTCGGTAAAGTCCCCCGTATATTCCTCTTCATGGTTCTGTTCAGCGTCATATGCGTCCCTGAATTTCTTTTTATAATATTCTTTCGTAGCCTCGATATCACAGTTCCAGGTCTTTGCCCTGACTGAGTCGACCAGCCATTTCATTATGCCTTCAACTTCGCTTTCGCTTATTTCTTCATCTGAGAAGGCTGCATACATAAGTTGCTCATACCGGGGCGCACCTGAAAGGTCGACCCCTTTTACCTGCCTTATCCTGAGCGGGCTCAGCGATATCTCCTTTAAGTAACCTTTATCTGTCATTTTAAATAAAATCAGCGAAAGAATTGTATCATATGGTACTCCGATAAGAACGCCAGCTTCGACTACATCAAGGTCCTCCGCCACATACCCGTCTTTTCTGAAAGAAGCAAGTTCAAGTTTCGGGGGAGCCCAGTCATCCCTGGCCCACTGTATGTCTTTGCTGGTTGTCCGGGCATTAACCACCGACCGGTGCTTCATGCCAACAAATATAAGTATACCTAAAAGCAGGACGGCAAATACGAACACCAGTGTCGTTCTTTCAGAGGACAGATTACGCCTGGTCATACCCGGGTTTTAGTATTCAGTGCCGGGATATGTCACGGAAGGCTTGGCACTGACTTCCGGGCTTTTTGTTAAATCCGGCAGTTCACTGAACAGTTCTTCGGAAATATATTGCTGGATCCTGAAATGGTATTTCATGCCAGGGCTATCCCTGTGCAGAAGCACCTGCGCTCTCTGGACCGAATCCAGCATCTCCACCCGGTAATCGATCAGATACTCTTCGTTCATCCAGGTCTCAGTGTAAAAATCATTATGCAGAAGCAGCTGTTCTATTTCCTCTCTTGTATCCGTTCCATCAGGAACTTCCAGGGGATAATTTATCCTGACCGTATAATGATCCATGGGCTCATCAAACTGGACAGGTGCCCAGTTCAGGACCACCAGGGACTTGCCTTCCCCGGAAGTGGTTCTGGCAAGATAACCTGCTCTTGCCATATCAGCCGCAAAACGTATTTTATAGGTAAGATGCTCTCCGCCCAGGCGCTTGTTGCCCGAGTTGACTATATCATAGTACCCGCCGCTGAGTTTCTCGATATCTATATCATAT
>DUSJ01000361.1 GCA_012842645.1 Clostridiaceae bacterium
CATTGGCGTTATCGTCTC
The DNA here is from genome assembly GCA_012842645.1 of Clostridiaceae bacterium. Lineage (GTDB taxonomy): Bacteria > Bacillota > Clostridia > DSM-8532 > DSM-8532 > DTU059. Next base: position 19 of record DUSJ01000361.1, read on the forward strand.
CAAGATGCATGCTGGTATCAATGTGTATTTTTGTGAATCCCGCCAGCACAAACTGCCTGATAAGCTCCTTCGCTTTTTCCATGGCACTTTGGGCAGGCTCGTTTTTCCATGTCAGGGGCCCCAGGTGGTCTCCTCCCAGAATAATTCTGTCTTTAGGGAATCCAACCTTGTCGGCCAGTTTGTATACAAAGTTTTTAAAATCGGCAGGCAGCATCCCGGTGTATCCCCCGTACTGGTTGACCTGGTTGGCGGTAGCTTCGATCAGCACAACATCGTTATCCGCTTTCGCCCGTTCCATTACCGCTTCCAGAACCAGGTCGTTTGCGCTGCAGGCCGAATATATCCCTGCAGGTGTTCCTGTCTTTTGCTTTCGAACTATCTCTTTCATTGGATGTAAACCGTTCATATTTCATTCTCCTATTCATTGATCAGCAAGATTTTGCCTTTTACAAGGCCGGGTGTTTTATACATCTCAAATCCTTCGGCTGCCCTTGACATAGGAAGTCTTTTAAATATAAGGCTCTCATCGAATTTAAGCTGCCCGGTAGCAAAATAATACGCCGTATCGGACCATTCGCTGCCCGGGAAAGGAGCGCTGTAAGACATCCAGGAACCTGTGAGCCTGAATTCTTTGCGGTTCATGTTCTCGAATAATGAGGGCGTAAACGTAAGATCCCTGGTTGGCGTCCCGATAAAGCAAACGCTGGATTTGTTTCCGGCAAGTTCGAAGGCCAGCTTCTCTGTAAATTCAACTCCGGCAGTCTCATAAACGAAGCCGAAGCCCCTGTTCCCGGTCATCTCCATGACCTTTTCCCTGAAATCCTTATCTCCCGTGTTGATCACGACATCGGCCCCGAGCTTCTTTGCCAGTTCAAGCCTTTCCTCGACAATATCAAACACGAAGACTCTTTTGGCTCCGAGGATCTTAGCCCATTGAGCGGTAAATATGCCTATGGTGCCTCCCCCAAGAATTGCGACATCCTCTCCGCCCCTGTAGTCAGCCAGTCTCAGGCCATGAAGCGCTACGGTTGACGGTTCAAAGAAAGCGCCCTGTTCGAAGCTTACATTGTCTGAAAATTTTATGGCATTCTTTTCAGGAAGTTTTACATACTCGGCAAATCCGCCCTGTTCCCTGGAGCCGATAAAGCTGTAGTGCCTGCACAGGGAATAATTGCCTTTCTGGCAGTCCTCGCACTTCATGCAGGGCAGAAGCGGGGCGCAAGATACCCTGTCTCCCGGTTTTAAGGTTGTTACTTCTTTGCCAACTTCCACAACCTCACCCGAAAATTCATGCCCCAGGACAATAGGAAAAAAATGTGCCGTTCCCAGGTTGACCCTTGGTATATCCGAGCCGCAGATGCCTGCGACTTTTACCTTTACCAAAACCTCATTGTCGCCGATTACCGGGGTTGGATATTCTTCATATCTCAAATCCCCTTTAGCGTGCAAAACAGCTGCTTTCATTAGCCAGTACACCTCTTTTATGTTAAAAATTTTGGATCTCGCTGATTTTTCTCATGGAATCCTTCAATTTTTCATACAGCTCAATATAGATCTCATAGTATCTCATGTATTTTTCATGGGCTTTCATATCCGGTTCATGGATCCTTGTGATCCGGATTGTTCTTTCAACGGCTTCCTCAAAACTCCTGTACGCGCCTGTCCCGATGCCCGCAAGAATTGCCGCTCCGAGGGTAGTGGCCGTATCCGATGCCGGCACCTGTATGGGCGTTGCGGTGACATCCGCTTTTATCTGGGTCCATAACCTGCTGTTGGCTGCCCCTCCCATTGCGTTGAGTATGTCTGATTTAACGCCGCTTTCTTCGGCTGTCTGCATATTATGGTAAAGAGCATAGGCGCACCCTTCCATAACCGCCCGTATCATATGGGCCCTTGTTTTATCGTATCCGAGCCCGAAGAATACGCCCTTTGCGTTTTTATCCCACAGAGGGGATCTTTCCCCTGCCATATATGGAAGGAAAATCAGTCCGTCAGAACCCGGTGAAATGGCAGCCGCTTCATCATCCATGATCTTGAAGACGCTTATTCCTTCGAGTTTCGCCTGTGCCGCTTCGTCGGCGCATAGCTGTTCGCTGAACCATTTGATTGCGCCGCCTCCTCCCACCGTTCCTCCCTGGAGGAGCCACAGACCGGGTACGACATGAAAGCTCAGGATGAGCTTTGGATGGGAAAGAGCCCGATCCACGCAGATGCTCATTCCGCCTGCCTGGCCGCCCTGCTCCTGGGTCTGGCCGACTTTGTACACGCCTGCGCCCAATGTGCCGCAGGCCGCGTCCAATCCTCCTGCCACAACAGGAATGCCCGGCCTGAGTCCTGTCATTTCGGCAGCTTCCCGTGTTACCTCGCCGATTACCTGGTGGCATGGGTAGATGTCCGGAAGCTTATCCCTGTCAACGCCCAGTTCGTCACACAGCTGGTCATCATATGTCCCTTTTTCCATGTTGAACATATGCAGCCCGTAACCCTGGGAGATGTCCTGCGTTATGGCGCCCGTAAGCCTGTAAGCTATATAGCTGTTGCTCTGGAGAAACTTATATGTATTTTTATAGATTTCAGGTTTGGTTTCCCTGAACCAGAGAATTTTTGGCGTTGTGTATGATGGTTCGAATGAATTGCCGCTAATGCTGAAAATACGGTCGAATCCTACTCTTTCTGTAACTTTTCTGCAAATATCCGCGGCCCTGGTATCCATCCAGATGGGTGTGTTGTGCAGCACATTGCCTTTTCTGTCGACAGGGATCGCTGACCAGCTTTGGCCGTCGAGCCCTATTCCTGCAATATCATCAGGGTTGACCCTGTCAGTTGA
>DUSJ01000362.1 GCA_012842645.1 Clostridiaceae bacterium
CTTTTCTATGGCGGGCTCGTGGCGGTAGTGCTTATATACCTGAAAACAGGAAAACTTGTTTTATCCGGGATAACCCTAATAGTAGTGATAGTGATTCCAACCCTGATGCTGTTGTTCAAGGAACCTCTGGAAAACATTATTTTAGGGCGGGACCACATTATGCCCCGCGAAAAGGGCATGTACTTCGTAGAATCTGGATTTGACATTTTTGAAACCTTGCTTTCATTCTTCTCAGGCACGGTTTCTTTCGCAAGGGTAGGCGCTTTCGCGCTCAACCACGCGGGTCTTTCGCTGGCAGTCTGGACCCTCTATGGCATGATGAGAGGAATAGGAGGCATACTGGTAGTTATCATCGGTAATGTCATTACCATAGGTCTCGAAGGCCTGATAGTGGGTATCCAGTGCATGAGGCTCGAGTTTTATGAGATGTTCGGAAGATACTATACCGGGGACGGCCATGAGTTCAGGCCTGTCCGGGTTACTGATGACTAATGAAAGATTTACAATAAAGTTCAAATGACTATGGAGGTCGGAATTATGGTATTTGTATTGATCATTGCCCTTGCTCTTGTATCATCTACAATAGGAATCGGAGTTGCCTGCATCAACAAGGGAATAAAGGGCGGAAACTTTAAGAAGATATTCGGGATGAATGTTACCGCTTTGGCAGGTGTCCTTATCGTCGCAACAATAGTATTGCTTTCAGGCGGACTGACGGCATCGGCGGCAGACGGAACTGCAGCGGCCGCTTCTGCGGCTGACGGGCTTAGGTATATTGCTGCGGCTGTATCCGTAGGCATCTCGGCCATTGGTTCCGGTATTGCCGTTGCGACGAGCGGCGCCGCTGCCCTGGGTGCGCTGAGCGAGGATCCCAAAATCTTTGGTAAAGCGTTCGTTTTTGTCGGCCTGGCGGAAGGTATTGCGATATACGGACTTATAGTATCCATTCTTATCCTGAACTCGTAAAGTTGCCGGTTACAGGACTGCGCAGCCGCTGATTATATATTGGCGCCAGGAGACGGTGATCCGAATGAAAATGTTTATTATCAGTGACAATACCGATACGGCGACAGGCCTGCGCCTGGCGGGAGTGGAAGGCACGGTGGCGAAAAGCAGGGAGGAGACCCTTGATGCCCTCGAAAAAGCCATGGAAGACAAAGAGATCGGCATAATTCTTATAACCGAGCTTCTTGCCGACCTTGTTCCCGAGGTCATCTCAGACATAAAGCTGAACCGTTCGAGACCCCTTATTGTCGAGATCCCGGACCGCCATGGGACAAGGCGGCCGTCCGATTACCTTTTAAACAGCGTCAACAAGGCCTTTGGCGTAAAGGTTGAATAAATACGCAAATTGCGCACAGTGGACGGAGACTTTCGCACATTTTTGCGCAAAGGGGACAGGTCGAAAATATGAGGACAATTGAAGAAAAATTCAACAAATTCTCACAAATTGTGATTAAAGAAGCGCTTGAGAAGAAATACAAGCTGATAGATGAAGCCCGTCAGCAGCATGACCGGACTGTTTCCGAAAAAGAGCTGACTTTATTGAAAAAAGCTTATGAAAAGATCCATGACTCTTTGGAGGAAATAGAAAAAGAGTGCAACGAAGAGGTTTCAAAAGCGATATTGTCGGGCAAGCAGGCGCTTTTCAACCGCCGTGAGGAAATCCTGCGGTCAGTGTTTGCCAATGTCAGGAACAGGCTGTCCGAATTCAGGAAAAGCGAAAGGTACAAGAGCTTTATGATAGATACCGTGTTGCAGGGTCTTGAGAAAGCCGGCCAGGGAGAGATTCAGGTCTATGCCGACAGCGAGGATGTCCCCCTGGTCGAGGAAATACGGGCGAAAGCCGGAGCCATATTCGAAATTACCGAGAGCGCCGAGGATCTCCTGGGAGGCTGCCTTATACGCAACAAGACAAAGGGCTTCCTGCTGGATTATTCGTTCGCCAAAAGCCTGAATGATGAAAAAGCGGCTTTCCTCGAGAATTATGGTCTCTCCATAGATTAATTTCTGGCACAGAAGGTGGATTAATGGAACAAGCATCGCATGGTTTCATACATGGTATTAACGGTCCTGTGGTAAAGGTACACGGGAAGCATGCCTTTAATATGCTTGAAATGGTACTGGTAGGTCATGACAGGCTTATAGGCGAGGTCATAAGAGTACTGGAGGATGAAACCATCGTCCAGGTTTACGAGAACACCACGGGGCTGAAACCCGGAGAACCTGTTATTTCGACCGGCAGACCCCTTACGGTAAGGCTTGGACCTGGTATCATCGGGAATATATTTGACGGTATAGAAAGGCCTCTTGCCAGGATCGCCGCGGAGACAGGGATTTTCATCAGGCGCGGAAGCGTGATGGACAGCCTTGACCGGGAAAGGCTCTGGGAAGTCAAAATGCTTGTCAGGTCCGGCGATCATGTGAAACAGGGGCAGATAATAGCTGAAGTAAGGGAAACAGAATCGGTCATCCACAGGATCATGGTGCCCCCGGGCATAGAGGGCGAGATAATCAATGCCGCGGAAAACGGATTATACAATATAGATCATGTTATCGCGGAAGTCAGGGAAGGCAAAAATACGCACAGGCTGACCCTTGTACAGGAATGGCCTGTCCGCGAGCCAAGGCCATATTCAAGGAGACTTCCCCTGGACATTCCCCTGGTAACAGGACAAAGAGTGATAGATACGCTGTTCCCGCTGGCAAAAGGAGGAGCGGCGGCTATCCCGGGAGGTTTCGGTACCGGGAAGA
>DUSJ01000363.1 GCA_012842645.1 Clostridiaceae bacterium
AAGATTTCCTGTTATACGAATAGTCAGCAACAATATGGCCGTCGCCCAAAAGCATGTATTTGTATGTCACGAGCCCTTCAAGGCCAACAGGTCCTCTCGCATGAATCTTATTGGTGCTGATTCCCACCTCTGCCCCGAATCCGTACCTGTATCCGTCGCTGAAACGTGTGGAACAGTTGGCAAACACGTTGCCCGAGTCCACGTATTCAAGGAACTTTGCGATACTGTTTTTGCTGTTCGAAACGATAGTGTCAGTATGGCCGGAGCCGTAAGTATTGATATGGTCTATGGCTTCATCGACGCTGTCGACGACCTTTATCGAAAGGATATAGTCAAGATACTCTGTTTTCCAGTCCTCTTCCGAAGCAGGCAGGCAGGATATCACCTCTCTTGTCCTTTCACAGCCCCTTATCTCCACATTCTTTTTCTCAAGGGCTTCCTTTACCGAAGGCAGGAACCTGTGGGCAACATCCTTATGGACCAGAAGGGTTTCAAGGGCGTTGCAGACCGCCACGTACTGGGTCTTGGAATCTACAACGATATCGACAGCCTTTTCCATGTCGCAGTCCGAATCCACGTAACAGTGGCATATGCCGTCGGCATGTCCCAGCACCGGGATCCTTGAATTATCCATGATGTACCTGACGAACTCATTGGAACCGCGGGGTATTATCAGGTCAACATACTCGTCAAGTTTAAGCATTTCCGATACTTCACTGCGGGTTTCCAGCAGTTTTATCCAGCCTTCGGGTATTCCTGCCTTCTGGCTGGCGGAAGCAATGGTTTCATACAGGCATTTGTTGGTCAGCTGGGCCTCTCTCCCGCCTTTCAGCAGGACCGCGTTACCGCTTTTCAGGCAAAGGGTGGATATCTGGACAAGGGCGTCAGGTCTCGATTCGAAAATGATGCCTATAAGGCCTATGGGACAGCTTACTCGGTAAAGTTCAAGCCCTTCATCCAGTTCGGTAGCCAGCAGGGTCTTCCCCACCGGATCTTCAAGACCAATAAGATTATTGATGCCGTCAATTACTCCCAGCAATTTTTTCTCATCGAAACGAAGCCTTTTGACCAAAGGCATGGGAAGATTTTCGGCAATGCTTCTTTCAACATCTTCCTCGTTGGCTTTGAATATCGCGTTCCTGTTCTGGTACAGCTTTTCAGCGATAAGCCTGAGAGCCTCGTTCTTCTGCCTGGTCGAAACACCGGAAAGCTTTATTGACGCCGCCTTGGCGCTCTTTGCGACACTTCTTGTATCCATAACATACAACCCCGCTAAGATTTTTGATTATATATTATACTATAAAATAATAAATTGAACAGCTATTTACTGTAGTCTTTAAGGAAACTAAGAATCTGCCATTTGCCGATTATCATATAAACGTTTTCCCGGTATACTTTCATGTTTCCTTGACTAAGGGACACAAATAAATATAATATATAATCTGTATCTATAATTCGACTGAATACGAGAGGAACGGCTAAAACTATATGGGAATATCAAAGGAGCAGCTTATCGCAGAAATAGAACGCAGAAGAACCTTCGCGATAATTTCTCACCCGGACGCAGGTAAAACGACTTTGACAGAAAAACTGCTGCTGTACGGCGGGGCCATACATATGGCCGGCTCCGTGAAAGCAAGAAAAGCCGCCAGGCATGCTACCTCCGACTGGATGGAGATTGAAAAGCAGCGCGGTATTTCCGTAACATCCAGCGTACTGCAGTTCAACTATAAAAATTATTGCATAAATCTTCTCGACACGCCCGGTCACCA
>DUSJ01000364.1 GCA_012842645.1 Clostridiaceae bacterium
CAATACCGTTCTTCGCGAAGACGGGCTGAACATATCAAAGGGCCAGAAACAGCTCCTTACCATTGCAAGGGCCATGCTGACAGACGCGAAGATGCTGATCCTTGACGAAGCCACGTCCAACGTGGATACGAGGACCGAAATACAGATACAGCAGGCCATGAGGAAGCTGATGAAGGACAAGACCTGCTTTGTCATAGCCCACAGGCTTTCCACCATACAAAACGCCGACCATATCCTCGTTATAAGGGACGGAAGCATCGTTGAGCAGGGCACTCATCGGGACCTGATGCAAAAGGGCGGCTTTTACTGCCAGCTTTACAACGCGCAGTTCGAGTAATGGAAGACTGTGCGTAACTGTATGCGGCGTGCCTGCATGCGATTTAAGCGCAGCACGGACAGCGGAGCGGTTGTTTTTTCGCTAATTGATGAGCTGATGGGTCCGTGCTGCAGCCTGATTTATAAATCGACCCATAGTATGGTAGAATATTCATAAAAGACGGGCAAAACACCCGTAATATGGTTCAAAGGAGAAATGATATGATCTATGACGCGATAATCGTCGGCAGGGGACCTGCGGGGCTCTCCTGTTCCATCTATACCGTACGCGGGAACCTTAAAACCCTGGTGATCGGGAAGAAGGACAGCATGCTTCTGAAAGCCGACAAAATTGAGAATTACTACGGATTCGAGTATCCCGTAAGCGGAAAGGAACTTCTCGAAACAGGCGTGAAACAGGCCCAACGGCTTGGGGCCGAGGTAGTCGAAGACGAAGTAGTGAGCATAGATAAAACCGATGTGTTCGAAGTTGTCTGTGTAAACGGCCGATACAGGGCAAAAACGGTGCTTCTTGCGACAGGAGCCCCCGTAGTGAAAGCCCCGGTAAAAAACCTTGAGCGTTTTGAAGGCAGCGGGGTAAGTTACTGCACCACCTGTGACGGATTCTTCTACCGGAACAAGAAGGCAGGGGTGCTGGGATACACCGATTTCGCCGTCCATGAGGCCATGGAGCTCATGGCTTTCACCGGGGACATCACCCTTTATACTAATGGCATGCCTTTAAAAATATCCGACAGTCACAGGGATTCGCTGTCCCGGCTGAAGATCAGCGATAAGAAAATAAAAGAGCTTGACGGTCAGGACAAGATAGAATGGATCGTGTTCGAGGACGGAAGCCGCGACAGTGTTGACGGGCTTTTCGTTGCATACGGAAGCGCTTCGTCCGCCAGCTTCGCCCTGAGGATGGGCATCGCCATGGAAGGGAAATCCATTAAGGTAAACGATAAAATGGAGACCAATATCCCGGGGCTGTTCGCCGCAGGCGACTGTACGGGAGTGTTTAAGCAGGTGTCCGTTGCCGTGGGGCAGGGCGCCATCGCTTCAAGGCAGATGATAGAATTCGTACGAAAGATGAAATAACCGCAAAAATGCGATAAGATCAGGCGACGCCTGATCTTATCGCAAAAAGGAGGAATCTATGTAAAAATTTTAAAAAATGTTCCGCTCCGTGAGGAGCGAAAAAAGGGGGCAATAAGGGGTAAACATGCTGCGTACGGTACTTCTTTTATTCATGCGTATGGTTTGCGAGTCTAATACTGTTTATCTCTGTGTCACCTGCTGCTTACAGGTATAGTATAAATTATTCGGCCAGTCGTTTATAAGCACCAAATCAACAAAATATTCAGCGAGTTTAATTTTTTATTTAGTGCAACATGTTGTAATTAAACTGCATAAAAACTGCTAAAAATCAATATATTTTTTGTAATCAAGCTTATTCTTCTCACAATAATTCATAAGGCTGAGAATAATCTTCTTGCCTCCGCCTACCCCGGTATTCAGGAACCGGTACAAATGGGCCGGATCGACACCGAGTTCCCTGCTGAACTGGTTGTAATTTCCCATGCACCTGGTGTTCATTAATTCCCGTATCTTTTCACGATTCAGTCTGCACTTCATATTGTATCCCCAATCGTATGAAAAATAATTTACTTAATGTTAATTTCTGTATAATTCTATCCCATCAGTTCAATTTTGTAAAGTGCAAAAGTGAATCGGCGAAACAAGAATAAAAGGGATA
>DUSJ01000365.1 GCA_012842645.1 Clostridiaceae bacterium
ACATGTGGGGCTTCACGAACAGCATACTTCATGAGCTTGACAAGAGGTTCAGAACCTTCCTTGACATGAGCCTGGATACCAATCCGCTTAACGCTGAGTTTTTCCTCCCCAACGTGGTGGGAGAGCTCATCAGCGAAGAAAAGGCGACCGTGAAGGTCCTCAAGTCCCACGACAAATGGTATGGGGTTACATACAGGGAAGATAAGGAAAAAGTCATCAGGGCAATAGCGCGAATGAAGGCGGAAGGGCTATATCCTGACAAGCTTTGGGAAAAATGAAGCAAGGGGACGGTTCCTTTGCTTCATTTTGGCATTTATTTCTAAAGTGAAACAGAGGAACCGTCCCCCTGCTTCACTTTGGTATTATATGTCAGGGACTTATCAATAAAAAGCAATTGAAAAGAGGGGAAGCCTTGTGGAGGAAACGAAAAGAGTTTTCAAAAGGTTCACACTTTTCGCTTTCGTGTTTATCCTGCTTGGATTTGCTTTAATAATCGCCAGCCTTATCGAATCGGGAATGATGGTTTCAACCGAAGGAATCGTTATTGATGTGAAGGAAAAGATTAAGACAGACGATGACGGCGACGAATCCGTCCTGTATTATCCGGTTGTGGAATATGAAACTGAGGACGGGGAATTAAGGATTTTCGAATCGTCTTTCGGAAGCTATCCTCCGAGGTACGAAACAGGCGACAGGGTCAAGGTTTTTTATGATCCGGAAAACGAAGACCGCGTGAATGTCGAGGCGGGGTATTTGCTTTTCTTGGTGCACTTTTCCTTGCCATGGGATTATTCTCTCTTTCAAGGATCAAAAAAGGAAAACCGCTTGGTGTCCACTACAGTCTTAGCCTTGGCGGAAATGAAATCAAGTACCTGTTTAAGAGTAAAAAACCATGCCCTTATTGCGGCGGTGACCTAAGAAAGAAGAAGGAAAAGATCGATATGGGCATAGGGCCATTCACAGTTGAGGGCAAAAAAGGAATGCTGCATTCCTTTGGCCGGAGGTACCAGGTGACTTATTGCTTCATATGTGACAGCTGCGGAAGTAAATTTCTCCTTGAAGAGCTGGCAGAACAGAGTAGTCCCCGTAATATCGTTGAATAAATACAAATTCTTTGGTATAATTATGCACTAAATAATACATAAAAGGAGAAGTATTTTATGAACGGGGACAGACTGCAAATCTTTATAGCCATGTTTATTTACGTGGCAGTAGTTATCGCCATTGGCGTCCTGTTTGCCAGGAGAGCCAGCTCCAGCAGCAAGAACTATCTTATCGGCGGAAGATCCCTCGGACCGTGGGTCACGGCCATGGGAGCAGAGGCTTCCGATATGAGCGGCTGGCTCCTGATGGGACTTCCGGGAGTAGCATACTGGGCCGGTTTAAGCGAGGCGTTCTGGACGGCCATAGGCTTGCTTATTGGCACATACCTCAACTGGCTCATTGTGGCAAAGAGGCTTCGAAACTATACAGCCGTGGCACAGGATTCCATCACCATTCCCGACTTCCTGAGCAACAGGTTCAAGGAAAAGAAGAAAGTTATCGCTTTGATTGCAGCCTTGTTTATCCTTGTGTTCTTCACTGCATATGCTTCAAGCTGTTTTGTTGCAGTCGGCAAGCTTTTCAGCGCATTGTTCGGGACAAGCTACCTGTATATGATGATAGCAGGGGCGATTTTCGTTATTCTCTACACATTCGTAGGCGGATTTCTTGCAGAGAGCGCGTCTGACTTTATGCAGGGAATCGTCATGATCATATCGCTGGTGGTAGTCCTGACTGTCGGGACCATTAAAGCCGGAGGATTACCCGAAGTTATCAGGAATGCGAAAGAGATCCCGGGATTCTTTGAGTTCTTTGGGGTAGCTCAGCCCGTCGTCAATGCCAATGGCGTTCAGCAAATCGAGGCAGGAAAACCATTGTTCGGCCAGGCGGGCACTTATGGTTTCCTGACAGTCATATCGACCCTGTCATGGGGCCTGGGGTATTTTGGCATGCCCCAGGTGCTTCTGAAGTTCATGGCCATCAGGGATCCCGAACAGCTTAAATTATCCAGGAGGGTGGCGACCATATGGTGCGCTGTTTCACTTACTGCGGCGGTTGTAATAGGGTTAATGGGAAGAATCATTTATCCTGATGTCCTGCTGACTTCAAGCGATGCCGAAAATATATTCATCCACATGTCCGTTGAATTCTTTCCCCCGCTTTTAGCCGGCATTGTCATGGCTGGCATACTGGCAGCGACAATTAGTTCGTCAGACTCATATTTGCTTATTGCGGCATCGGCAGTGTCGAAGACTATATACCACGGAATCGTCAAGAAAGACGCCACCGACAAGCAAGTCCTGGGAATGTCAAGACTGGTCCTGGTCCTGGTTGCAGTCTGCGCTATGGCCCTGGCTGTTGATGAAAACAGTATAATCTTCCAGGTGGTTGCTTTTGCATGGGCTGGCTTTGGAGCTACCTTCGGACCGATTATGCTGTTCTCCCTGTTCTGGAAAAGGGTTAACAGGACAGGCGCTATCGCAGGCATGGTAACAGGCGGTGTGATGGTCTTTATATGGAAAATGATCGTAAGGCGGTTTATCGGCGGGATACTCGATATATATGAACTGTTCCCCGC
>DUSJ01000366.1 GCA_012842645.1 Clostridiaceae bacterium
AATTACAAAAATAAAAATATACTGTCATAAAAAATATACTATCAAAAGGAGCAAAACTTGTTTAATTGAAAATGAAGTTATGTTATATTATGTCACCGCCGGGATATAATTGACCCATAGCGCCGGATAAAAATTGACCCACACTAAACCAACGGTCTACCATAGAAGTGCTACAAGCTTTTATGGGGAGATGACCGTATGATAAGGAGTGGGCTAATTACCATGATACGCGAAAAATCACAAAAAGGGAAGAGTGCATATGCCATAGGCAAGGAACTTGGCATATCAAAAAACACAGCAAAGAAGTACATGAGCCAGCCGAAAAAAGAACATGGGCTGAAAGGACGTACGAGGCCGTCGAAGCTCGATCCCTTCAAAGGCGAAATAAATGCAATGATGGAAGAAGGGATATTCAACTGCGTTGTGATGTTGGAAAGGCTGAAGGCAATGGGCTATACCGGCGGGATCACCATTATCAAGGATTATGTGAAGCCGTACAGGCCTGCAAAAAACGCACCGGCAGTGGAAAGATATGAAACAGAGCCTGGCAAACAGGCACAGATAGACTGGGGGATCATCCACTACATAGATGACAGAGGGTATGTCCACAAAACTCCGGCATTTGTAATGATACTCGGGAATTCGAGAAGGAAGTATGTTGAATTTACAAAACGTTGTGATAAATACACTCTATTAAGGTGCATGGTAAACGCTTTCGAGTATTTCGGCGGAGTTCCGGATATGGTATTAGCCGACAGGATGAAAACCATCCTGGACGGGATCGAAGCAGGGAAACCGATATGGAACAAAATGTTTGAGGATTTTGCCGCTGAAATGGGTTTTGTGCCGAAGATATGCCGGGTGAGAAGGCCCCAGACGAAGGGAAAAGTAGAGCGACTTGTAGGGTATGTAAAGAATAATTTTTTACCCGGAAGGAAGTTCAGGGATCTGGACGACTTAAACGCCCAGGTACTTGAATGGTGTAAAAGGGCAGACAGTAAAGTTCATGGGACGACCGGAGAAATACCAGTCATAGCATCAGCCAGGGAACCGCTGAATCCCCTACCTGATAAATCAGTCCGTGATAAATACAGGTGGGAGACGAGGAAAGTAACGAAGGACGGATTTGTAAGCTATGACGGGGCAAAATACGGCGTACCTTGGCAATATAGCGGCAAGGAAGTCAGGATCAGGATATGTGGAGGATATTTTGAAGCGTGGTATGACGAGGTAAGGATAGCACGCCATAAGATAGAATATGCATCGGGAAGGGTCGTATGGCTCAAGGGCCAGTACAAAGGCCTTGCAGAAAGAGGGGGCATAGCAGGTCCTCTTCCCTTTGCAAGGAAGAAAGAAGCGGAAGATGTAGAGGTACGGCCATTAAGCGTGTATGACGCACTTGCGGGGGTGTTGAGCAATGGTTGAACTGGAACATGCCCGCAGCATCCTTTCCGAGCTTGGGCTGAATACGGCTTCCGAGTTATTGGAAGCAAAGATTGAAGATGCGGTACACAAAAACGTCACTTACCTGTCATTCATAAGCGAACTTCTGGGGGCAGAGATACAAGAGAAGAGGAGGCGCAGCGAGGAAACAAGGATCAAGCTGTCCGGTCTGCCCCACAGGAAAACACTGGAGGAATTTGATTTCAGTTTTCAGCCCAGCATAGACATAAAGCAGATCAAGGAACTGTCAACACTTGCTTTTGCAGCAAGGGCTGAAAATGTGATCTTTTTGGGACCTCCCGGTGTTGGTAAGACACACCTTGCGGTAGGTCTTGCAATGCAGGCCATCAGGTCCGGTATGACGGTATATTTTACAACGCTGGCACATCTCATATCGGATCTTCAGAAAGCAGTCCACCAGGACAAGCTAGAACGCAGGTGGCATGTATATACCCGGCCAGACATACTGATCATCGATGAGGTAGGATATATGCAGCTTGATCGGGCATCAGCGGAACTACTCTTCCGGGTAGTGTGCGCAAGATATGAGAACGGCAGCATAATCCTCACAAGTAATAAATCTTTTGGAGACTGGGGTGAGCTAATGAATGACACGATCGTAGCAACGGCCATATTGGACAGGCTATTGCATCATTCGCATATCATAAATATCAGGGGTGACAGCTACAGGTTGAAAGACAGGCTAAAAGGCGGTTTCAGGGTCGTGCCGCCGGCTAATATTCCGGTAAAAGACGAACCGGTTTAAAAAAACGGCTATAAAAAACCGGCGGTTGAGAACCGGCGTTTGGGTCAATTTTCAACCGGCGATTTGGGTCAAAAATAAACCGGCGTTGACACTGTGATATTTTATAATTAACATTATTAGTGTTGTGCATTGAAAAGTAAATAATTGTATAACCAAATTAATGGTAAAACAAAAGCATAAGTTGACGTAATGTGGTAGTTTTGAATT
>DUSJ01000367.1 GCA_012842645.1 Clostridiaceae bacterium
AGGCTGATCATTCTTTCACATAACTTATTGGCAGCAGCCTTTTTGACAAGGCCTGATACCAGCGGCGTGGCGCCTATGGCCCCGATTGTCAGGACCACCGAATAGCTTTTTATATAATAGTTGGTTATCATATTGGTCAGGGGAACATCAAGCAGGCCGAACATTCCCTTAAGGGTTTCGATGGCTTCTCCCATGCCTTCTCCCTTGAATATGACGAAGCTGACAGTGATGATAAGCAGCGTATAAATATGGCTCATGAATGCCGGCAGCCTGTCCAGCAGTTTTTTTATAAACAGCTTCTCCAAGACAAGGAACACGGCAAAATACAGGCCCCAGATGATGAAATTCCACTGGGCACCATGCCAGAAGCCGGTCAGAAACCATACGACAATTATGTTCCTTATCCATTTGAGTGTGGTGACCCGGTTTCCGCCCATGGGCACATAAACATAGTCCCTGAACCATGTCCCAAGAGACATATGCCATCTTCGCCAAAATTCCGATACGGTTTTGGATATGAACGGATAGTTGAAATTCTCAAGAAAATGGAATCCAAATATCCTTCCCAGCCCGATGGCCATATCGCTGTACGCGGAAAAGTCAAAATAGACCTGGAGCATATAGGCTGCCGCCATGACCCAGTAAAGCAAAACCGTCTTTTCCCCGGTGTTGTTGAATATTTCAACCAGCTCTCCCAGGGTATTGGCAATCAGGACCTTTTTCGTCAGCCCGATGACAAACCTGTTGATACCATAGGCTGCATCGGATACAGAATGGGTCCTGTAGTCAAGCTCCTCCTCCACGGTCGTGTATCTGACTATAGGGCCTGCAATCAGCTGCGGGAACAGGGAAACATAAGCGGCAAACTTCAGAATGTTTTTCTGCACCCTGGCTTCTCCGCGGTATACATCGATGGTGTAGGAAAGTATCTGGAACGTATAAAAACTTATCCCTATCGGAAGCAATATGTTGGCGGGCGGTATATCGCTCTTAAAGATCCAGTTGATATTCGCGATGAAAAAATCGGTGTACTTGAAGTACATCAACAAGCCTATACTGGTTATTACCGAGGAGATAACCGGTATTTTGGCATACCGGCTTCCCCTCGCCCTGTCTATCCATAAGCCGTGAAGATATCCAGAAATAATGGAAACGACCATCAGAACGGAATACATCGGCTCGCCATAGAAGTAGAAGAAAAGGCTTGCCAAAAGCAATACATTGTTCTTCATCTTCCATGGCGACAGGAAATATAATACCAGTACCGCGGGCAAGAAATAATACAAAAAACTGATACTGGAAAACAGCATATTAATCCTTCAGTCCAAGAAAAGCGTTGTGCAGCTCTTTTGAGTACTCGTTGCTCATGATTACGATAATGACATCCCCGATATTGTCGACGACTATGTTTTCCTCATCCACTCCCATACATATCCACTTCATGGGATTGAGGTTTTCCCTG
This sequence comes from Clostridiaceae bacterium, assembly GCA_012842645.1. Taxonomy (GTDB): domain Bacteria; phylum Bacillota; class Clostridia; order DSM-8532; family DSM-8532; genus DTU059. The sequence continues at coordinate 1,463 of DUSJ01000367.1, forward strand.
ATTTCTTTCTTTATCTTCTCAATATCCGCGCCTTCTTTTACCCTGACAAGGCTGAGTTCATAAGCGGATGAAATCATGGGGACCGAAGCGATGGCTTCCTTGAATTCTATTCCTTCTTTTCCAAGATGGTAAGCGCAGTTCTCCGAGTTAATCTCGTTAACCATCAGGCCTTCATTGACAAATCTCTCGAAATCTCCCTCTATATCAGCATTTTCATATATCTTGCTTAGGATATCCTCAAGGCTGCCCTCAAGGTTTTCGGTTTTTTTGCCGCCTTCTGCAGGATCATTGCCGGCAGGTTTTTTCCCACAGGCTGCAAAGCTGAATACGAGTGTCAAAGTAAGCAGTAACAAAACAAGTCTTTTCATATCAATCTCCCTCTGTTGTTTTTTTGTTTTTGTTTCATTCAATTAGACGCCGGGGAGACCGATTGGTTCTCTTTTTCAGGATGTTATATATTAGCAGGACCTCCTATCTTCTTCTGAAAGCCCTGCCGCGCCTGTATCCTGTCCCGTTTCCCGTCATGCGCGAAACCAGGTCTTCGTATTCATCTATCAGCCTGGAGATCTCAGAAATAAAGCTTATTATTTCTTTATCATTAATCAGAATCCTGAACGCATCGGCAACCGTATCTATGAAATTCTCTTCCATCTTTTGCGGTGATGATCCCCTTGCAAGGGGACATATGGGTACGGCTCTCGGGTCTGTCCTTATAACCAGCGACCCTCTGGGCTCTATATATGGGGTAAGCGGAAAGATCCTGCATGCCAGGGG
>DUSJ01000368.1 GCA_012842645.1 Clostridiaceae bacterium
ATGGGCTGGATTGTACCGATCTCGTTATTGGCTGTCATGATGCTCACAAGGACAGTATCCGGCCGGATCGCCCTGTCCACATCGTCCGGGTTGACGAGACCTTCGCTGTCGACGGGTATTAATGTCACGTCATACCCTTCTTTCTTCAGGAATTCGCACGTTTCCAGCACAGCCGGATGCTCAATGCTTGAAGTTATGATATGCTTGCCCTTCCTGCGCAATGCATATGCGGCGCCCTTGATGGCCCAGTTGTCCGCCTCGGTGCCCGAGCCGGTAAAATAAATCTCCGAAGGCTCGGCTGCGCCGATTGATTTTGCGACGCTGCTCCTGGCATCTTCCACAGCCTTCCTGTTAAATCTTCCTATTGAGTATATGGATGAAGGGTTCCCGTAATTCAGCGTAAAATATGGCATCATGGCCTCTAATACTTCAGGCTTGACATAGGTTGTCGCTGCATGGTCAAAATATATTATTCGATCCTCCTGCATATTGTCATCCCTTTCTTTTCGTATATCCGTCATGAATACATTATCATCTGTGCCGCGGACAAAAATGTGACGACAATCACAAAAATATGATATTAACAATATTGTTATAAAAATCTGCCTGTATCCTGTCAAGGCTGACAAACACGGCAAATTAGCGTTATTATGCGGCTTTTCTTTTCAATCAATATTAACTTAGCACCCGAACAGGTAAAAGTCAACGGAGACGGATGAAAAATCTCTGCTAAAATAACAGGGACCCCGGAACCATTCCCGGTGTCCCCCTTAGAAAGAATCGATCATTTATTGTTCCTTTTTCAGAAGATCCCTTATTTCCGTCAAAAGTTCCGCTTCCCTGCTGAGCTTTGGTTCTTCCTTTTTCTCTTCTTTTTTCTCTTCCTTTCTTCTTATCCTGCCAATCAGCCTGATTACCATGAATATGCTGAATGCAATAATTAGAAAGTCGATAACGTTCTGAATGAACTGGCCGTACATGATACCCACATAGCCTTCTTCCCCCCTGGTGCCGGTTATGGGGATACTTAAGCCGGTCAGATCTATCTTCCCGGTGATCAGGCTTAATACCGGCATGATTATATCGCTGACAAGCGATGTTACAATTTTGCCGAACGCGCCGCCTATAATGACGCCGACAGCCATATCTATCACATTGCCTTTCATTGCGAAGCTCTTGAAGTCCTGGATAAATTTTTTCATGGTCATCCCCCCTGAAATCCGATTTACCATATGGATGGCATGTACTAATATTATCACAGGCAACAATTGTCAACAATACTCGGCATGCCGGAAGGTTGACACGCTGCCCACAATGTGAAAGAATGTTAAAAGTAAATTTTCGCAATTCAAGGTGAGACAGATGGGAAAAAAAAGAAAAAGAGGAATGAATGGTCCGCTGGTGCTGGTTATAGTACTGGCCATGATCCTTGCAGGTTTGATAATTGTTTATATAAATATATCCGGAGTTAAGCCCGTTTTGCAGTTCGCAGGGCAGTATATCACCACGAAGGATGGCGCTGACGCCATAAGAGCAAGAAGAACCCGTTCGGACAAACCATATGAATTGACGGATGGACAGAAATACTACAAGGAACTGGTTAATAAGAATAATATAAATGTACTTATAATAGGTCCCGATGAAACCAGCGGCAACTATGACACCATGATGATCGTGAGCGTGGACGACGAAAACAATGTCGTTAAAATGATCAACATACCAAGGGACCTGTACATCAAATACAGCGACGAGTTTAAGCAAGACCTGAAAAAAGCATGGTCAAAATATGCGTCATCAAAGGGCATTTTCAAAATCAACGCATCTCATACCCTGGGCAAAAGAGTCAACTATAAAAATAGTGAAGGACGTTTTAAAAATCCTGAATACGACTTTACCGCCGACCTGATCGAAGAGGTGTTTGGCGTTTATATTGACGACGTAATTTTTATCAAACCAGCCAGCGTAAGGAAAGTGGTGGATTATTTCGGCGGCGTTGAAATCGATGTGCCTTATCGCATGAAATACAGCGATCCCACGCAGAACCTTGAAATAGACATCGAAAAGGGGCTCCAGAAGCTGAACGGCAAGGATGCGGAGGGATTCCTCAGATTCCGCCAGGGGTATGACGAAAAAGGAAAGTTCAAAAACTACGGGGACATTGAAAGGAAGAAGAACCAGGTTGCTTTTGTAAAGGCATTCATAAACCAGCACCTGAACCTGAATAATCTTGGTAAAATCATTAACATTTTCAACGATTTAAGTTCGTACATCGACACGAGCGTAAGCGATACAAAAGAAGCCGCCGAGTACGGAAAACTGGCAGAAGAGCTGTACAGGAACAAGTTCACCCAGGAAAGCGAAGAAATCGAGTGCAAGGATGAGTTTATCGACGGAATCTATTACCTCATACTGCGTGAAAAATAGCGATTAAAGGCGGAAGCAGTCAGTTTTTTATTGCGCGCCACTCCGGCAGATGTTATAATAAATTAGATTTTAACAGGAATCGTTTAGCAGAGAGAGGTATATCCTAAAGGCAGGAGGAAATCAATCTATGGTTTTCAACTTTGATCTACTAATCCAAACACTACCCGAAGGTGTCAGTCTTACGGAGTACATTATAAAGATGCTGGCAATGTTCGCAATAGGCGGTTTACTGATATATCTTGCCATAGAGAAGGACTATGAGCCTGCCCTGTTGCTGCCGATAGGATTAGGCGCCATATTGACCAACATACCTCTGACCAGTATAGTGGAGAATCCAAAAACCGGTGAACCCGGTATATTCGGTGTGCTCTATGATGCCACGATAGCAAACGAACTGTTTCCGGTCCTGATTTTCATAGCGGTCGGAGCAATGATTGATTTCGGTCCCCTGTTCCAGACGCCGTCCATGCTTTTCTTCGGAGCGGCAGCCCAGTTCGGTATTTTTGCCACGATGATGTTTGCCCTCCTGTTAGGTTTTGACCTGAAAGAAGCTGGCGCAATTGGCGTCATAGGAGCTGCGGACGGACCTACCACTATTTACGTGGGAAGCGCTTTCGGCCTTGACAAAGGTATTATGGGACCATTAACAGTCGCGGCATATTCATACATGTCCCTGGTTCCCATAATACAGCCTCCGGTCATTAAACTTCTGACCACAAAGAAAGAGCGCCAGATCAGGATGAACTTTAAGCAGAGGGAAGTAAGCAAGCTCACCAGGATCCTCTTCCCCATTATCGTTACAGTTATCGCAGGCCTGATCGCGCCTGAGAGCGTTGCGTTGATCGGCGCTCTGATGTTCGGTAACCTTATCCGTGAATGCGGTGTTCTGGACAGTCTTTCCAAAACGGCCCAGACCACTCTTGCGAACCTTGTGACCATACTGCTTGGCATAACCATCGGCACCACCATGACAGCGGAGAAATTCCTTACCATAAATACGCTCAAGATAATGGGCATGGGGCTCCTGGCCTTTATATTAGATACCGCAGGCGGCGTAGTATTCGCCAAGATCCTCAACCTCTTCAGAAAAGAAAAGATCAACCCCATGGTAGGCGCGGCTGGTATTTCAGCCTTCCCCATGTCAGCCCGTGTTATCCAGAAAATGGCCAGGGAAGAAGATCCCCAAAACTTTGTCCTTATGCAGTCTGTCGCAGCTAACGTTTCCGGTCAGCTGGGTTCAGTGGTGGCAGGAAGTATGATACTCGTCCTTATCGGCAGGATAGTTGGTCTGTAAAACAGGAGGGTTGATAATGAATACGGAATTGTTGATGCAGGGTCTTGAAGTAACACTTTTTGGATTGCTTGGCGTTTTCGGCGCTCTGATCGCCTTTTATATCATAGTCATACTTCTTGGGAAGATACCGGAAAAGAAAAGTGAAGAATGATTTTTCTGGGGACGGATGAAAAGCATCCGTCCCTTTTTAGTTTCTCTCCCATTTTTTTAATACCGGTATCAGTCTGCAGGAAAGCACCGAGGCAAAATACGAACAAATCAGGTCTCCTGCTATGGTAATGAGAAAACCGTAATAGAAAGCCAGCCACAGGGAGAAATCCTTGCCTTCGTAGAGATTCCTGATTATGTACAGATATGCTACACCGACCGCATAAATGATGCCAACTCCCGAAAGAATTGCAAGGTATATGTTTTTAACGTTTTTCGTTTTAAGTTTTTCGGTTATAAGACCTGTCACATATGCGCCTAAGACAAACCCGATCAGGTATCCGAAGGTAGGTCTGAAAACATAACTAAATCCTCCGCCCTGTGTAAATATGGGAATGCCGGAAAGGCCCAATACAATATATAACAGTTGGGAAATGGCTCCTTTCCTGCTGCCGAGCAAAACGCCCGAAAGCGATACAAAAAAGACCTGAAGTGTTATCGGGACCAGTGGAATAGGGATCTTAATGAACGCCCCCACTGCCGTCAGCGCCGTAAACAATGCAATCTGCGATATGTCTCTCACCGTTATTTTCATATGCTCACCTGTCGCTCCATAATAATGTGTAATTCTTCATAGGTTATTAAAACAAAATGACCGGAAATTGTCAACCTATTTTTTTAATAGGTTAACATTCCGGTCCTGATTTCGGGTTATAAACATTTGCTATTTCGCAATTATGCTGTATGTGCCGGGATCAAGCCTGTAGAATACGTATACGCCCTCATCGTTGGTGTATGTCGTCTGTATGGGATTATTGTTCCCGTTCAGCAGGACCACCAGGGCATTGGAAACCGGAACATTGTTTTTGTCGGTTATTACGCCGTGTATAGTTCCTTTCAGCACTTTCTTCTTCAGGTATACGGTTTCCAGCGTAACGACAGGAAGATCCTTCCCTATCTCCACGTTGATTACCCTCTCGTTGAAATTCTGCGCCTGTATTGCTATCCGGTAAGCTCCAGGTTCGAGGTTGTCAATAACAAACATTCCTTCCTCGTTGGTGAAAGTGAAATCATACGGATTAAGGCTGTGAGACCTGTATATTGTGATCTTTATGCCGCCAAGGGGGGTCTGCTGCCCGTCTTTCACGCTTCCAAACAGTACAGTGCCATAATTGGGCGCAGGAACCAGTTCAAGGTTAAGCGCTTTTTTCCTGATCCCTTCTGTTGGCAGGGCTTCGCTCGATACCACGCCATACCCGCTTTTTGCCGCTATTATCCTTACTGAAGGCGGGAAATTTCCCTCTATGCTGAAATTGCCGTCAATATCTGAGAAATTGAATGCTATCGGGCCGTAGTCCTGGTCGCATACCTTTACGCATACTCCCTCGACCGGCTTTCCTGTTATCTTGTCGCTGACGTTCCCCATGATGTTGTTTTCATCCCAGGTTATTTCGCTCAATATTATATTCCCCAGGACTTCCTGGTTTTCATCGGCAATTACGACCTTTTGAGGCGGAGTTGGAACGATTGTCTTGCTCAAAGCATTTCCCCCTCTATATCTTTACTAAAACAGTATATGAAAATTTCCGGACGTTTGTGAAAACAGGGTTGTCCCAGATAAAAAAAGGTACACAAAACCGTCTTATCTGTCATATGCTGATAACAGCAGGAATCGGGGAGGATATGCCATGCCCGTTTTCAGGGATGAGTTCGTGCTTGGCCAGTCAGAGAAGAAAGAGCTGGCCGGTATCGCCGAAACGATCCGCCTGGATCTGACACTTCATAGAAATCCGTTCTTTAATTCAGGTTCCCTGACAGGTAAAATCAAGGACGTTTCAGGAAACGGGATACCTCGTGCGACAATATTGATACTTGATGAGAACAATGAAGCCATTGCAGCAGCAACAGCAGGAAATGACGGGATCTACTTTGTTCCCCGCCTGAAGCCCGGTTCAGGATACCGCGCCTGTTCGCTGGCACCGGGTTTCAGGCTGTCCGATACCGTCTTTTTTGACATGGAGCCGAACCAGCTCCTTGAGAAAGACATTGTCCTTAAGCCTGATATGGATGAAAGCTGGTCAATTATAGCCGGTATCGTCCAGAATGCTTATGGCATGCCTGTCAGCACCGCATCGGTCGAGCTCTGCCAGGTTGAAGGAAACGAGGCCAAACTGACGGGACTTACTTTTACCAATGACATCGGGCATTTTGTCATCAGGGTAAAGGAAATTGGCACTTACCTCTTAAAGATTAACGCCGCGGGTTTTTTCACCGAAAATATCCCGGCGGAAATTAAAAGGCAAAAATCGATAGTCAGTATCAGCGCTGTATTGCGTGAGGATCTCAAGGCGTCGAAAGGTATCGTTACCGGTATAATCAGCAATGACGAGGACGAACCTCTGCCGGACGCGGATGTCATACTCTACAGGACAGGAGCAGGCAACACGCTGGTTCCGGTGGCATACACCCGTACCAACCATGAAGGCATTTACCTGTTTGTTAATGTCCCTCCGGGAGAATACATGGTGAATGCGAACCGTCCGGTAACGGTCGGATGATTGTTGGACTGTAAGATAATATAAAGCGGCGAGCCTGAATGCGATTTAAGCCGCTATAACCTTAGGTTTCACACAGTCTGTCGCCGGTTAACCGCTTGGCAAACTACCTCAGCAGGAGCGCGAGAACTACTGCTGCAGCAATTACGACAAGCACCAGGGCCACCATTATCCATGCAAACCGGTTCAGCTTCTTTAATTCGGCTTCACTTGACGCTTTGGCAGTCTCGTCGTTGAAGGATTCATCGGCAAGGATCTCTTCATCCTTTATGTCCTGCGCCGAGTCAAGCAGGTTTCTGGCCTCTTCGTACTTATCTTCCGGAACAAGGATATCCACTCCCATAAAGGACTTGCCAAGTACAATATTAAGTAAATCTCCTTGTTCACGGTAGCTTTTTATTGTATCTATTCCGCAGGTCTTGAGCTTGGATTCGATGATACCAGCTTCAATGTCGTCTTCGACATTCATCAGCAGTCTGAACCCGTCCGGGGTTTTCGGATCCTTTTTTTCAGTCATATTAACACTTCCTATACGGACATTTCATGATACTATTAATAATATAGGTATTTTTACCTGTCTGCAATATAAATAAAAATCTTTCCCAGCGCCTGCAATTTTATAGTAATTATCTCTTTACATTTTTCATTATAGCATGCTATACTACAGGAAATAAAAGAAGCAGACGGAGGTAAGCCCATGGCCGGCAGCACCAGGAAATTCGTCCTTACAGGACTAATGACTTCGCTCGTATTGGTGTTAACATTTATACTTCCGGTCCCGGTACCATACACATCCGGATATATCCATCTTGGAGACAGTATGATCTATATCTCTGTCATTATCCTTGGACCTGTTTATGGAGCTTTTGCGTCGGGAGTAGGCTCGATGCTCGCCGACCTGCTCGCCGGGTATGCCCAGTATGCCATTCCCACACTGGTAATAAAATCCCTTATGGCCATGATCATGGGACTGATTCTTTCCGGCAGAACCAAAAAAGCTTCCTTTTGCTCGGCAGGGGCAGCTGTTGCGGTTTGGTTCGTCTTTACCGCCGGCAGCGTCGTATACCTGAAAAGCATGGTATCTTCAAAGGGTATTGATGCGCTCGTCAGTATTATAGCAGGAGAAAAAGCTGCTGAAGAAGCGGCAGCAAACGCCGCAAGGATGGTAAACAATCTTCCGGTCTACCTGTCGGTCAGCCTTGCAATACTAATTGCTGTCCTGTCTTTAATTACATGGTTCATAACGAAAAAAGACGGCTATAAAGCGTTCACGTTAAGGGCTGTCATAGGAATGAGCGCTGCCGGCATGTGCATGGTCCTTGGATACTTTACCGTGGAATCATTCATGTACTCTCCCATTGCCGCGTTGATGTCCGTTCCCATGAATATGATACAGTTCTTCGCGGGTGTGGTCACAGCAAGCCTTTTAGCTCCTGTTGCAGGCAAATTCAAGATAAAAGAATAAAATCGCATGCAGGCACGCCGCTTTTGCATCATCTGAGTATTACCTGATCCCCGCTATCTTCAGGATCTCAATGGTAGATTCAAGCCTGTTCATGGTGTAAAGATGGACCCCCGCGGCACCGCCGTCCAGGAGTTCCCTTATCATCTTTCCGGCGTATTCCTCCCCCGCCTTCCTGAGATCTTCCGGGTTATCCTGGTACTTATCCATCATAAGCACCAGCCTGGCTGGTATGGAGCAGCCGCTCTTGGCAGTCATGTTCTTTATGTTGGCGCTGAAAATGGGCATCACTCCGGGGATGATGGGACAGTTTATCCCTATCTGCGCGCATTTCTCGATGAAGTCGAAGTAGAGGCGGTTGTCAAAAAAAAGCTGGGTTATAAGAAAATCAACTCCGGCATCCACTTTTTCCTTCAGGTGCCTTCTGTCTTCGCTCAGTCTTTTGCTCTCCACATGACCTTCCACATATGCCGCTGCCGCGATGCAAAAATCGCCCTCTTTCCTGATATGGGCTATAAGCTCGCTGGCATACCTGAATGCCCCTTTCCCGAAATCATAATCGGGATCGTCGGCTGGCGGGTCTCCGCGTAAAGCAAGTATATTCGAAATGTTCTCCTCCTTCATGGTCTCAAGAAGCCGGTCAATTTCTTCAACCGAATGTCCGACGCATGTCAGGTGACTCATGGATTCGATCCCGTAATGATTCTTAACCTTCGATGCAATTTCAACTGTCCTGCCTCTCTGGCTGCCGCCCGCTC
>DUSJ01000369.1 GCA_012842645.1 Clostridiaceae bacterium
AAAGAAATGATGCAGCAGCAGGAAACCGAGATAGAAAAGCAGATAGAAGAAGTGAGGAAGGATAGCGAAAAGGAAGCTCAGCGGGCTAAGGCCATTGAAGAGGAAATAGCTGCGCTGAAGGAGAAGATTCTGTCCCACCAGATTAAGAATAAGGACGAACAGGCAAAAAGGGACGAACTGCATACCGATATCAACGATTACAAGGTTTCGGTCAACTCTATCATCGAAAGCAGGCAGAGCGTGGAAGAACAGATAGAGCAGCTGAACCAGGAGAAAAGCAATATTGTTGCCAATCTTGAAAAACGCGAGGAAGAGAGAAAGCGTAACATTAAGAGGATTGGCGAATTGCAGGCTGAGATCGAGGGGATCGGGAAGAAGATTGTCGGACTTAAAGAAGAAAAAACAGGCTGCGAGCTCAAAGCCGAGGCTGTTTCCGAAGAGATCAGGGTGCTGGAGGAAGAACTGTCCGGTATGCTTGACCAGGTAACCGGGCATAACAGCGCCATCCTCGCGCTCCAGGAGGGGCAGGGACGTCTTGAGGCCAGGAAAGCGAAGATGGAAAGCGAGCTTGAGACCTTCCAGAACAGGCTTTGGGACGAGTATGGCCTTACATACGGCAATGCCCTTGAAATCAGGCGGGAGATCAGCAACGTAAGGGCAGTTCAGGCCAGAATAAATGAACTCAAGACCGAGATCAGGGAGCTGGGACCTGTGAACGTGGCAGCCATTGAAGACTATGCGAAGACAAAGGAACGTTATAATTTCATGAAAACCCAGCACGATGACCTGGTCCAGGCGGAAGAAAAGCTGAGGCGGGTCATCCATGACATAACCAACGTAATGAAGAAACAGTTCGTTGAGCAGTTTGAGATAATAAACAGGAACTTCAGCGAAGTTTTCAGGGAACTTTTCGAAGGCGGATACGCCGAGGTCCAGCTTGCGGACCCGGAAAATGTGCTGGAGAGCAATATTGAAATAATCGTGCAGCCTCCGGGTAAAAAGCTTCAGAACATGATGCTGCTGTCCGGAGGAGAAAAGACGCTGGTCGCAATAGCCCTTATCTTCGCGATCCTGAAGATGCGGCCCGCTCCTTTTTACATACTCGACGAGATCGAATCGTCGCTTGACGACGCCAATGTGTATAAGTTTGCCGACTACCTGAAACGATATACCGACAGGCTGCAGTTCATCCTGATAACACACAGGAAAGGAACCATGGAGTCGGCGGATATCCTGTACGGGGTCACAATGGAAGAGCATGGGGTATCCAAGGTCGTGTCCATGTGCATGAATGGCGATACCATGTAAAACGCGAGCTGAATCCGTGCTCCGTTTAAATCGCATGCCGGCACGCCGGCAGTGAAATACTTGTATATAATCACTATTGAATGAAATAGAAAGGGAAATGATATGGCTAAGGGTAAATGGTTCAGCTGGGGCAAAAAAAAGGATACGGAGCCGGAAGATATAAATGCCGGCCAGGCTGATTCAAATACTGATATGAATAATGAAGCCGGCAATGAAACCGATATTGAAACCAATGAGCCAGCCGATGCTCAGCCCGAACAGGATACTGCCGGGAAACCAAGGACCGGGTTTTTTGAAAAGCTTATGGGCGGGCTTAAAAAGACAAGGGAGTCCATAACCCAGAAGATAGACCAGGTACTGGTATCCCTCGGGAAGGTGGATGAAGAGCTTTTTGAAGAGCTTGAGGAAATCCTTATCACCGCAGATATGGGCATGGAAACATCGCTGAAGATAATATCCGAGCTCAGGGAAAAGGTAAAAAAGGAGAAAATCGCCGATCCCGGCGGGGTACGCCAGGCCATCAGGGATATAATAACTGAAAAGCTTACAGACAAGAACACATCGCTGAAACTTGACACGAAGCCATCGGTAATAGTCGTCATAGGGGTCAACGGTGTAGGGAAAACGACATCCATCGGAAAAATAGCCCACTGGCTCAGGTCGGAGGGGAAGAAGGTAACAATAGCCGCAGCCGATACCTTCAGGGCTGCCGCTATCGATCAGCTTGAAATATGGGCCAAAAGGGCCGGCGCTGACATAATAAAGCATTCCGAGGGATCAGACCCGTCGGCTGTGGTTTTTGACGCCATCAACCACTGCAAGTCAAAAGGAGCGGACGTGCTGATCTGCGATACTGCAGGAAGGCTCCATACCAAAAAGAACCTGATGGAAGAACTGAAAAAGATTTTCCGTATAATAAAAAGAGAACTCCCGGATGCCGATATGGAGACACTGCTGGTCCTGGATGCCACAACGGGGCAGAACGCTGTTTCCCAGGCCAGGACCTTCTCCGAGGTGTCCGAACTGACAGGCATTGTCCTGACCAAGCTTGACGGTACCGCCAAAGGCGGGATCATAGTCTCCATAAAGTCTGAACTGGATGTTCCGGTCAAGTTCATAGGAGTCGGGGAACAAATGGACGACCTGCAGCCCTTTAATCCTGCCGAGTTTGCAAGTGCATTGTTTGGCGGCGATTAGCGGACCACAAGGTTCTCGCTCCAGAGTGAAGCAAAGGGACGGTTCCTCTGCTTCATTCCCCTTTGTTAAAATAATATCAAAATACAACTTGACTTTGATATAGTAAAGATGTATCATGTTGCTATCAGTTTAATAAAGACGGATGATGGATTAGGGAGAGTGGCTTTTTAAAGCACACCGAAGGAGTAAAGCTCTCAGGTAAAAAAGACCTAAGCCGGACGATTCTCTGGAGAGACCTGTAAAGGCGCCGAAGGGGCAAATCCATTAAGGATGACACTCTCAGGCAAAAGGACAGAGAGAATATAAGCATGAGGATCGTGCTCATGTTTATATTGTTTTCTCCGGAGAAGTCAAACATAAAAGTTTGACTTTTTTCTCATTATTAATAATCTGCGGCATATCAGCGGACAGGAAGCTGAACGCGCGGTTTTCTTAGGAGGTTGAACAATGGCAAAAATAATCGTAACAGACAAAATGGCATCAAACGGGATCGAGTACCTGAAAAGCAAAGGATTCGAAGTAGATACACCATTTGGTATTTCGCCTGAGGAGCTTGCAAAAATCATTGACCAGTATGACGCTATCATTGTCAGAAGCGCTACAAAAGTAAAAGGTGACGTTTTGGCAAATGCAAAGAACCTTAAAGTTGCCGGACGCGCCGGAAACGGTGTTGACAACATCGATGTGCAGGAATGCACAAGACGGGGTATAACGGTTGTAAATACTCCCGACGGCAATACCATGGCTGCCGCAGAACTGACCATTGCATTGATTTTTGCTGTGTTCAGGAATGTGCCGCAGGCCTATCACGCAGCAAAAAACAGGGACTTCAGGAGAAACAGGTTTATAGGTGAGGAACTGGACGGGAAAACAGCCGGCATAATAGGGCTTGGCAAGATAGGGTCCGTTGTCGCAAGGAAGCTTCAGGGCGTAGGGATGAAGGTAATCGGCTATGACCCATATATTACCGACGAACGCATTCAAAGCCTCGGGATCAGGAGAGCGGAAATCCTTGACGATCTTTTGAAGGTTTCAGATGTGATAACCATACATATTCCGAAAACACCGGAAAGCAAAAATCTCATCGGGGCCCGCGAGCTTGCCCTTTGCAAGAAAGGTGTCCGCATTGTGAACGTGGCCCGGGGAGGAATGATAGATGAAAAAGCGCTTTACGACGCTATCGTATCCGGTCATGTAGCCGGCGCGGCTCTCGACGTGCTGGAAGTTGAGCCTAATTTCACCAAGGCACCCGGGGAACAGGATTTCTGGAACCCGCTGCTCGACCTGGACCAGGTGATTTTTACTCCTCACCTTGGAGCGTCCACAAAGGAAGCCAGCCTGAACTGTTCGCTGGGGGTCGCCAAAAACGTTGAAGCCGTTTTGAACGGAGAACTTGTGGCGGCAGTGAATATGCCCCCGATAACGGGTGACCTGGACGAACTGAGGCCCTATATAAGCCTTGGCGAGAAACTGGGAGCTATTTATTACCAGGCTGAACAGGAACGAGTTGAAAAGATAGAGATAACCTACAGCGGTGACCTGGTTGACAAACCTACCAAGCCTATCACATTGGCCGTTATAAAGGGCTTCCTATCTGTTGTCAGCCAGGATGAGGTCAACTACGTCAATGCCCAGCTAAAGCTTGCCGAAATGGGTGTCGAGCTTGTTGAAAGCAAGTCAAGCCAGCTTGAAAAGTACACCAACCTTATCACCGTCAAGTTCTACCGGAAGAGCAACGCCATATCCGTGTCAGGGACTGTATTCGCAGTGGATACAATCCGTATCGTGGACTTCTTCGGCTATACACTCGACTTTGAACCCACCAGGCATGTTCTTGCCCTTCAGAACGTGGATATCCCGGGTATTATCGGCAAGGTCGGCACGCTTCTTGGACAGAACAATATAAATATAGCTGCAATGCAATGGAGCAGGAGTCCGCGGTCCAACAACAAGGCAGTATCGTTCGTCAGCGTTGACAGTGATGTTCCGCCTGAGCTTCTTGACCAACTCCGCGCCATTGACGGAATACTTAAGGTATCCAAGCTCAGCTTTTGAGTGACAGACAGCTCCGGTATGGGTATTTATATATTAATTTGAAGTACATTTTTTTATAGCGTTTTGGAGGGGAGCTATGGACAAAAACCTTATGGCAATTCTTGAAAAGCGTGCGGCAAGAACCATCGAAAATCTTGCAAAAAACAACATGCCGGGGTTCTATGTAAAGACCAGGGAACAGGCTGTGGAGAAAGTGGCCGAACTTATGAAAGAAGGCGAACTGGTGGCTGTAGGCGGATCGATGACATTATTCGAGACCGGCATCATAGAACACTTGAGATCCGGCAGATACAGCTTTCTCGACAGGTATATTGAAGGATTGTCAAGTGCGCAGAAGGAGGAGATTTACAGGAAATCCTTCCTGGCAGACACTTACCTGACCAGTACCAATGCCATTACTGAGGCAGGGGAACTCTATAATGTCGACGGTACCGGGAACCGTGTCGCGGCGATGATCTACGGACCCAAAAGCGTGATCGTGGTTGCCGGTATCAATAAAATAGTCAGGGATATTAACGAAGCCGTGGAGCGGGTCAGGAGGATAGCCGCGCCTGCTAATTGCACCAGGCTGGATACCGGGACCCCATGCATCAAGACAGGCTATTGCGTCAACTGCAGGAGCGAAGGCCGCATTTGCTGTTCATATACCGTACTGGGTTACCAGAGGCAGAAGGACAGGATCAAGGTAATAATCGTTGGCGAAGATCTTGGTTATTGATATATAAGAAAGATGTAATAATAAGTAATGGGGACATTACCCTGCCACCGGGGCAGGGTATGTTCCCATTTCTCATGTCATGGACCATGTCTTAGTCACTGGACCGGGTCAAATGTTTATGCTATAGTATGAATACGGCTTGAAAAGCTGGCAAACGACTTTTTAAAAGCGAGAGACCGAAGTCATAAGGAGGATATTAATTTGAACAGAAAGGTCGGCATCGTTACACTGGGATGCCCCAAGAACCTGGTTGACAGCGAAATAATGGCTGGAAGCCTGCAGGACGCGGGTTATGAAATAACCCCCGACCACAGGTCGGCGGAAGCGATAATAGTAAACACATGCGCCTTTATCGGGGACGCGAAGGAAGAAGCCATAATGAGCATACTTGAAGCCGCCCGGTACAAGGACGAGGGCTGCCTGAAGATCCTTATAGTGGCAGGCTGCCTGGCCGAGAGATACAAGGAAGAGATTATCAGGGAAATACCCGAGGTGGACGTGGTCGTCGGTACCGGCAGCGTAGGGGAAATACCCGGGATTTTAAACGATAAACTCGGCAGTGGCAAGAACGGGCAGGAGATCCGTGCCAGGAAGCCCGACAGCGTGGACTACCTCGAACTGACCAGGTTCGTATCAGACAGCAAGCCTTACGTTTACCTGAAGATCGCCGAAGGCTGCGACAACAGGTGCACATACTGTGTCATCCCGAGCCTGAGGGGCAGCTTCAGGAGCAGGTCAGTGGAGAATATCGTAAGGGAAGCCAGGATGCTTGCCAGGAAGGGCAAAAAGGAAATCGTGCTTGTCGCGCAGGACGTTACACGCTACGGTACGGATAATTACGGCAGGAAAATGCTTGTGCCCCTTGTCAGGGAACTTG
>DUSJ01000370.1 GCA_012842645.1 Clostridiaceae bacterium
CGGCCTGGCTCAGCTTAATTGTGAGCCTGTTTTTGTATTTCCCCAAACAGATGAAAGATGCAATATCCCGCTCGGCGTGACAGCGGATGCTCTTGAGCCTGTCATAAAAGCAAATCCCGATGCCCGTGCTATTCTTATTACCAGGCCGGGTTATTACGGAACCGCGGTTAAACTTGACGGTATATCGCGCGTGGCAGAGAAATATGATTTTCCGCTGCTGGTCGACGAAGCCCATGGAGCCCATTTCAGGTTCCATGAAAAGCTTCCCCGTACGGCTATGGAATCGGGCGCTGACTTATGTGTCCAAAGCCTGCACAAAACCCTTCCCGCTCTCACCCAAACAGCTCTTCTCCACGGAAAGGCCGGCGGCAGGATACCGAGGGACCGCATCGAAAAAACGGTATCGATGGTTCAGACCACGAGCCCATCCTACATATTGATGGCATCGATGGACATCGCCCGGGACATGATGGAAAAACAGGGAAGAGAACTATATGAAAGGCTTTCGCAAATCATAGACGACTTTGACAGGAAACTATGCGGAGAGACTGCCGTAAGACGGTATAAATGCGTAAGGGAAGGCTTCGAAAATGATTTTTCCCGCATAGTGCTCAATTTTGAAGACACAGGGTTAACCGGATTCAAGGCGGAAGAAATACTTCGCGAAAGATTCGGCATCGTTGCCGAAATGGCCGACTTTTTCAACGTGGTTTTGATAGCCACGCCCTTTCATACTCCGGAAGATTTTGATAAACTATTATCAGCGCTGAAAACTTTATCCCTGGAATACCGGGGCACACCCGGGCATAAGCCTTCGCTCCCGGCGTGGCCCGAATATATGCCGGAAAGGGTTATGCCGATAAGGGAAGCGCTCTTTGCAGACAAACGACTTGTCCCGGTAAGCGAGGCGGCAGGGAGAACAAGCGGAGCATATTTAATTCCGTATCCGCCCGGAATACCCATTGTATGTCCCGGGGAGAAAATTTCAGCTGATACGGCAAGGTATATCTCGCTGCTTGAGAAGCAGGGCTGCCAGGTTCACGGCATAAGCAACGGGTATGTTGAGGTCATCTGAGTTAAGAAAAACAGGGGGAATAACATTGAGAGGGAAACTTATAGTAGTCGAGGGCGTTGATTCCAGCGGCAAGGAGACGCATACCAAGATGCTTTTCCGAAGGCTCCTTGATGAGGGATACAATATAAGGATGGTTGACTTTCCTGATTACGGCAGCCAATCCTCCGCCCTCGTGAAAATGTATCTCAACGGCGAGTTCGGAAGCACGCCCGAAGACGTTAACCCATATGCCGCATCAACTTTTTTTGCAATTGATCGTTTTGCTTCATATAAAACCAAGTGGCAGAAGTTCTACGAGGAAGGCGGCATAGTGCTCGCCGACCGGTATACCATGTCCAATATGATCCACCAGGCATACAAGATAAAGGATAAGGAACAGAAACTTGCGTTTCTCGGTTGGCTGTGGGACCTTGAGTTTGTAAAACTTGGGATTCCGGTTCCTGACTGCGTAATATTCCTCGATATGCCGCCCGAATATGCCATGAAACTGATGGAAGAGAGAAAAAACAAGATAACGGGCCTGACGGAAAAGGACATCCATGAAAAAAGCCCGGAACATTTGACCGACTCATACAACAATGCCTGCGATATAGCCGGAATGTATAACTGGAACCATATTCACTGTGTCAGGGACGGAAATATAAGAGACCTGTCCGAAATCAACGACGAGATCTATTCG
Source organism: Clostridiaceae bacterium (assembly GCA_012842645.1). GTDB lineage: Bacteria > Bacillota > Clostridia > DSM-8532 > DSM-8532 > DTU059. Next base: position 1,755 of record DUSJ01000370.1, read on the forward strand.
GTTGTGAAAAGAATCCTTCCATAGAATGGAGGAAGCTCCGATGGCGCTTAAGATAGAGGGAAGTCCGGAAAGAAGAAAGCCGCAGAGCGTTACAGGGCGCATTGACAGCAATGTCAAAAGAGTCTCCGATAAGAACGGACCCCAGTTCAGTTCCCACATGGACCGCCATTTTTCCCAAAGCCAGGAGGAGGAGCTCAGGAAAAAAGCCCTTGAGATAGAGCATCAGGGAAAACGTCTTGCAAGCCATATAGACGTTTCCGAACTGAAGGTTTACAAGAGGCTTGTCATGGAGTTCCTGGATGAAGCGGTGAGGGGGTCGGCAAGATTCTCAAAAGAGAGTTTCCTGGACAGGAGAGGCAGGCACAGGGTTTTCGCGACCGTCAAAATAGTGAATGAGAAGCTTGAGGAGCTTACCCGCGAGGTATTGAGCACGGAACGGGATCACCTTGCCATTCTCGGGAAAATAGAGGATATTCGCGGACTGATCCTTGACCTTTTGCTGTAGGAGGTACCAGATGGGTTTTACAGGCCAGGCGCATATACTTGACAGACTCAGGAAGGAAATCAGGAACGATACCCTTGGGCACGCCTATGCCTTTACAGGGGTGAAGGGCATCGGAAAGCGCACCCTGGCGCGCTA
>DUSJ01000371.1 GCA_012842645.1 Clostridiaceae bacterium
AAATCCAAATTTGATTTTCCCAGGATAAACAAGTTCTGCGTACCTACGATCGGGTTGTCTCCGCCGAACATCAGGCCCCATCCGAGAAGCATGAAGCCAAGCGAAGAAACCGCGAATACAATAAAGTTCTTCGAAAGAATATTGACCGTATTTTTTGACCTCGCAAAACCGGACTCGACCGCTGCGAAACCGAGGTTCATGAAAAAGACCAGTACTCCTGCCAATACTACCCATAGTGTGTCGACGATCATTGTTGTATTCATTACTATACCTCCTATAAAAAATTAAGGCGTGTATTTTTGCGGCATCCGCGGATGCTTGAAAATACACGCCTTTGTGCGCATAAATCTTTAACGTCAGCTATTTGGCTATTTTTCACAGGAGTTTATCACTCCTGCGACCCCGGGGTTTTAATTACTGTATGCAAATCATCGCTATTAAAAGTTGAGGCGCTGTGGGTTTTACCCGCAGCGCCTTTGCTGATGGAATTATTATAAACGGGACTCGGGCAAATGTCAATATCCAAATTCAAATTCAAATATTGATCTTCAGGTAATGCTCAGAATACATACAATTGTTTTTCAGCTTCTACTATGCCTATGTGCTCGAATTTAGGTCAATACTTACATCGTGGAGGAACCTGACGAAAACATGGCCGATGGCAGGGACTGCCGGGCCGGAGCTATTATTATGACCAGATACTTTGCAAGCGGAGAAACCGTTCCCTTACTTCCTTTCAAACCAATTTCGCCAAAAAATAGGTCAATTTCGACATATTCCGACAATGATTCTTTTTTTAAGTTAGAATATTACCCTGTGTGAGTATATCATTTGCCTTAAAATCCATTATGATCAACAGGACTTTAATATATATGCGTTTTGTATTCAATTATGCGGGGAGGAAATATGATGAACAGAGCGAAAAGTTTCTTGGCGGGCGGACTGGTTTTTTTCACGCTGGTGTCAATGCTGCCTCAAGCCGCGATTACAGCATTCGCGGACGAGACGACCGGCACAGCCGAAGTGCAGGATATCAGCGAATCCAATGTTTTTGACGCTTTGGGGATCGACACATCGGACATTCATAAAGACGTTGACCTGTTCAGCACCGATAACCCCTACGGCAGGGACAGCTTTGTAGAAAATGCCGTGTACGAGATCCTCGTGCAGGATTCATTCAATTCTACATTCCTGCTTGGCGAGAACAATGATCTGGGCGGCGATCCTGACAAAGCCGCAGTCGGTTTTTCCATAACCCCAGATTCCGGCAAGAATTACGCTACTTTAGGCCAAACCACTGATGCCAGGAACGTTTCGAACCTAAGCGTACCGGGTGAGTTTGACGAAGGAGTCACAAAAACCATCGCCGGGCATTTCAATAACAAAAAGGATACAAATAAATCAGACCTGGCAACCGTAGCAATAACAGGAACAGGAAACGATGCCAGTGCATACCTGTATTTTTCAAAAACGAGTTCGGCACAAGGTGGCAGAATTACTCTCGTAGATGGTCAGGTTGGAATCCAGGTAGGTCCCCAAACCGATTACATTAGTTTGGATGGCATAGAGGGCCTGATGCACAATTATGTTGCCATTGATTCCGGGGACTACGATGGAGACGGCGTGGACGAAGTAGCCGTGTTTGTTCCCAAGAGGGGGGATAATTATATAAGGGTCTACGACCTCCAGATAGATAACACATACAGCGATTCCAATGCAGACTATTTCACCAACGTAAACAAATGGAAAATAGCCTGGAACTATCCCCTGGGAAGCGACATCAACATGGTTTCATTTGCCAGCGGCGATTTCAACCATGACGGAATCGACGACCTGGCTGTAAGCTATGGCAAGTTCATATCTCCGCGCAACATGTCCCCCAGCACTATCAAGGTCTTTTTCGGCAACCGCGGGGAGAAGTATTCACTTTTCTATTCATACGTGGATATCAAGGATCCCAAGGACCCTGACAACCCTCAGAGTGCCCAGAATGAACTTGTGCGCACTTCGGTCGCTGTTGAAGACCTGACCGAAGACGGCTTTCCTGAGCTTATAGTCGGCGGCAACCTTAAAGAAGATGTAGAGAATTATAATGCATTATATGACGGCTTCAAGGATTATAGTTGCCTTAACACTCGCTACCTGGCCATTTATACCTTCAATGAACTCAATGGTTTTGAAAAAGTGGCAAGCAGAAACTTTAACCTGTTTGAACGGGACAACGAAAGCAATCAGTGGCTGTATCCCTGCATGGCGCGGGATCCGGTAGATGGCAGGTATTACTTATACAGTCTTCCGCTTCTGAAGGCCAACCTTGCCGCAGTAAGGTTCGGCGGCCTTGGAGAGCCGCCTTACATATACATGGACAGCCTGCTTTTCAGGTACTCTGATCAAAAAGGGCTGGAACTGGTGTATACATTTGAGGGCAATAACAGGGTATATTTGGGAGACAGCAATCCTGCATATGCCTCTAACTACTATGGAATTTACTTCGACTCTTATCTTGACGGAGAAACAGGTGAACTCCGTGAACATCATGACCCCCGTTTTTACATGGAGTATGACATCGTCGCCGGGGACATGACCGGGACCGGAAGGGAAACGGCGGCGGTCCTCCTGAACTTTCCTTCGTACCGCTATAAAAGTGTCCAAACAGAATGGATCAACTCTGTCTACACATGTTGCTGCAATCACCTTTGACAGGGATGCCCTTAGCACCATAGCCGATGAAGCTGCGGATGACGTCAGGATTACGGCTTCAAAGGCAAAGACGGAAGATTTCAGCGAAGAAGTAAAGCAGGCCGTTGGCGACAGACCCGTGTTCGAGTTCAGAGTGACCAGCGGCAGCAAAGCGATAACCCGGTTCAACGGAACCGTAACGGTGTCGGTGCCCTATACTCCAAAAGAGGGCGAAGATACCAACGCTATCGTAATCTACTACATTAATTCGGAAGGCAAGCCGGAAGCTGTGACAGATTGCGTCTATGACCCGACAACTGGCACCGTGAGGTTTACCACTAACCATTTCTCAAGGTATGCGGTGGGATACAACAAGGTAACTTTCAGCGATGTTCCCGCATCGGCATGGTACTACAAGGCTGTAACTTTCGCTGCGGCAAGGGGCATTACAGCAGGTACGGGCAATGATCGATTCAGCCCTGATGAAAAACTTACAAGAGGGCAGTTCATCGTCATGCTGATGAAGGCCTGCGGCATAGCGCCTGACAGCGATCACGGGGACAACTTCGCCGATGCCGGCAACACCTGGTATACCGGGTACCTGGCGGCAGCGAAACGTCTCGGCATAACCAGCGGAGTTGGGAACAACATGTTCGCTCCCGATAAGGAGATAACCCGCCAGGAGATGTTCACATTGCTGTACAGGACCCTTAAGCTACTTGGCAGGCTGCCGAAGGGAACGACTAACAGGACGCTGGCATCCTTCACCGACGCAAACGACATAGCAACATGGGCAGCGGAAGCCATGGCATACCTTGTGGAAGCGGGCATAGTCAGCGGCAGCGACGGTAAACTGCTTCCTACAGACACCACCACGAGGGCCCAGATGGCAGCAGTACTGTATAGCCTGTTAAGCAAGGTCAACTGATCAAGTCATATATAGTGGTTGAAAAACATGGGGGAGCGCATCCGCGCTCCCCCATGTTTAATCACCAATTTCGCTTAAACTAATCCTATTTTCGTCAATTTATGTTCAAATTACATTTTTTGTTATATAATAAACCCAGGTGTTTGGAATGCTTTACCAAATTGATATGCAATCGGGAAATCTCCGTTTTTTTACCGAGCCACGCAGCTTCATAAAAATTCCATACTATACCGTTAAAGAAATGAGAAATCGATATCCTGACAGAAATTTTGCTGTTATCGGGGAAATCGGCGGTATTGCTCGTGCCTCGGGAAACTGTGACAAGATTTGCGTGGAGGAAGGCAAAGAGCTTCCCATACTGCCGAGAGGAAGCCTGAAAAGGCCCTTTGAATGGGTCATAGGATATGCAGGGGTGCAGGGAAACCGTTATGTGGCTGTGATCGGAGGTATCTTCCACTTGTTCATGGCTGTCAAATGTGTTATCAAAAGTCTTGGCAATCGAATTCAGAAATAGTATTATATTAAGCAAATAAAGCAAATGTTTCGATTGTTTTCATCAACCTGGGGGGACTTTATGCCGATCAGAATTGGCATCTGTGACGACACAGCGGATGACATTGAACTGCTGAAGGAAACTCTGTATGCCTATGACCGTACTTTTGAAATAGTCTCTTACACCGACGGAAAAACGCTTATCAATGATTTTCTGGGTGATAAAAACACATTTGATATCCTTTTCCTTGATATATACATGCCGGGAACAGACGGTATCAGGACAGCCGAGATAATACGCAGAGAGAGAACGGATATATCCAAATATGTCCCTTGCGCTTCTTACAATGCTGTCAATATGCCTTATGACTCTCAGCTTCATTTCGGCCCTGCGTATTGCCGGTATCTACAGGGATCTGGCAGTGTCGTCATCACGTCTTGAGCAGGCAAGGAGACAAATCTCCATCCAAAAGGAGTATTATGATGCCCTGACCGGCCAGATGAACGAGATCCGTGCCCTGAGGCACGATATGCGCCATTTCATCGGAGTCATGAGAAGACTGGCCGGAGAAGGACAATATGAGGAACTTAAAAAATTTCTTGGCAAATACACCGAAAAAACCGAAACAGATCAGATTCCGCTGTATTGCGAAAATGTGGTGATCAACTCTGTTTTGGGATATTACTCAATGAAGGCGAAAGACATCGGCGTTCCTTTCGGCTGTGCCTGCAGCATTCCTAAACAGATTTCGGTAAACGAAATCGATGTTTGTATTGTCCTGGGAAACGCACTGGAAAACGCCATCGAGGCATGCGCCGTTATGGATTGCACAGATAAGCGTTTTATTTCAACCAAGGCAAGAATAACGGACAACAATCTGCTAATAAAAATCGATAACTCGCATGTGAAGCAGGGGGACGGTTCCTCTGCTTCATATTGACCTAAGCATGTGCATGGAGTATTCTTAAAAAAGAGAGACGAGAAAAGAGATCTGCAGAGGGAGGTTCCGTCATGAGATGTCCATATTGCGGAGATGAAATGATCAAGGGAACAGTCAGGAGCCGTGGCAGCAATTTCTTTCTTCCGGATGGGGAAAAAATGCCTATGCTGTATACAGCAAAGTCAATGCAAAAGCATAATGCTATTCCTTTACCGCCAAGTCCTTTTAGTCTTGGTACTGACAATTGGCCTGCTGCTTATGCATGCCGGAACTGCAGAAAGATAATACTGGATTATTAAAGTGAGCAAGGGGACGATTCCCTTGCTTCTTTCATATAATGAAAAGCAATTTGGGAGGATTGGGCATGGCTGCCGATATGGGGATAGAAATGTTGACCGAAGAGCAATACAGGAAACTTCAGCAGCTTGGAAAGTTGACACGAAAACATCAAGCTGGATAAAAACTCCCGACAATATCCGAAGCCTTGGCGGCGCACTGTTTTGCGACAGGCGATATGACACCGTGTTCGTATACCATAACGGGGCGGAATCCTATTATTCGTCCAGAGGCTTCAGAGGCCTGCTGAGGGTATGAAAATGATCCGGCAATGCGGTATAATGGAATCAAAAACGGCATTGAAAGGAATTGATTGGTTTGAAAGTCAAAAAAGCTGTCGTCCTGTTTGCATTGATAATAGCTCTCTTCTCGACTTCGTTTTCATACATTCCAGCCGTACATGCCCAGGAAGTCCAGCCTTTCTCGGATGTGCCCAGAGACCATTATGCGTATGCACAGATACACCGCCTGAGGGAACTGGGCATAACCTCAGGAATCGGCAATAATAAGTTCGGTCTTGGGAGGACCATAACCCGCGGCGAGTTTGTATCTTTCCTGGTAAGGCTGATGGGCTGGGATGTCGTAAAACCTGAAAAGGGCAGTTTTCTTGACAACAAAGATCCTAACCATTACACCTATGAAATGATCGAAACCGCCCTTGCTCATGGTGTGATAAAGAAGGACAGCGACTATTTCCGTACCAACGACCCCATCACCAGGGAAGAAATGGCTGTGATGATCGTGCGTACCCTCGGATACGAAACCCTGGCGCAGCAGCTTGATTCCATTGAGAGACCCTTTGACGACGTGACCAGAAATTTCGGATACATAGCCATAGGGAAGGACCTGGGTATTATCGCGGGCATAGGCCAGAACAAGTTTGCTCCCAATGATACCGCGACCCGCGAGCAGGCCGCGGCAATGATGATCCGCATGTATGACAAGCTTAATGCCCCTATGGAAGAGTTGCACGCCTTCTATGCCATAAGCTCCTCAAACCAGGCGGACAAGCTTTCCCGGCTTGATTCTGTCAGTTTCGGCTGGGCGAGGGTCGAATATGATAAGGCAAACGGTAAGGTAGTTATAAATACCGAAAGGTTAAAGGATGGATATTATAATAATGATTATTACATACCGCAGGGCTTTTCGGAGGTCGTGGAAAAAGCGAAATCCTATGGATCTTCATGCCAGCTCATGTTCTTTATAAACGAAGAATATGTCACCGACCCCGCAACCGGAAAATCTGTCAGGCTGGCAGAATATATCGTTACACGTCCTGATATACGCGAAGAAGTAATAAAAAGCATGGCCGAAATGGTAAATAGTACCCAAAAATATGGTTCAACGACCAGCTTTGATGGCGTTGTGTCCGATTTTGAGGGGTTTAAGGGCGAAACGCTCAGAAAGGCTTACAATGAGTTTCTGTCTGAGCTTAAAAC
>DUSJ01000030.1 GCA_012842645.1 Clostridiaceae bacterium
CTCCCCTCTGGATATAGCCAAGAATGGTAGCCCTGGTGGTTATTTGAGTTTTTTCTTCTATGTATTTTGCGATTTCAACCGCGCCGCCCACACCCTCGGCAACAATGACAAGGTAATGCTTTTTCCCGCGGTTTCTGCCTTCGACTATAGGGACAATTATATCCTTATCTATATCGAATTCCTTTTCAGGCAGTATTATGGCTTCAGCGCCGCCGGCTATACCGCAGTTTACCGCTATCCAGCCGGCATTTCTCCCCATGACTTCAAGGACGCTGCACCTTTCATGGGAATAGGAAGTGTCCCTGATCTTGTCTATTGCGTCCAGTACGGTATTCATTGCCGTATCATAACCTATGGTATACTCGGTGCATCCTATATCGTTGTCGATGGTGCCGGGAATCCCTATGACGTTAATTCCCAGTTCGCACAGATCTCTTGCGCCGCGGAACGATCCGTCCCCGCCTATTACCACTAAAGCATCAATTTCAAATACTTTAGCCATCGAGACAGCTTTTTCAAGACCTGCTTTCGTTGTAAATTCCTTGGATCTCGCAGTCTGGAGAATGGTTCCGCCTCTCTGGATTATGTCGCCTACGGATCGAAGGCTCATTTCCTCAATATCGCCCCTTAACAGGCCCTCATATCCTTTATTAATCCCGAGTACCTTAAGTCCGTTATATATGCCAGTTCTTACAACCGCCCTGACAGCCGCGTTCATGCCCGGAGCGTCCCCGCCGCTTGTAAGAACAGCCACTGTTTTTACAGAATTCATTTGTATCCTCCTGAATCAAGCAAGACAATTTATAAAAGACCCGTGTTGAACACGGGTATAAATCAGAATCCTTTTTCGATTATGATGCCGTGTGCCTCTTCCACCTCGGCATCCGGTACTGAAACTTCAAAATAATCGTCCGTCTTTTCTTTTCGGCTTACGGGGTTTATCCGCACCAGGATTCCCCCTTCTTCAAGGACAGACTTGAGCTTTTCGGCTATATCTTTATTCTGCGCCATATAAACTACAGTCCACATATTATAAATGCCCTCCTTGTCTACTCCCGGATTCGATGATTCCATGACTGCAGTATATCTTGCTTTTGCCCCTGACCTTTATGGCTGATGTTTGCTCAGTAAACTGCGCTATCAATACTTCACCTTTATCAAGTATCTCAGTATGATGCAGCCTGGTGTCTTTTCCGCGAGTAAGACCAATGACATTGACTCCGTTTTCTTCAGCCAAAACAACTACATAGTCAGCGTATGCCTTGTCTGTATCAATTCTTTCCAACGTATCACCTCAAAAACATATTATATTATTTTTACTTAAAGTGCAAGCATAACTATCTTCCGCACATACCTGCATACCCGTCCGGACGATAGTTTATATCGGTATCACAGCTTTATCCTTTTCGCTCCTATCCGTTCTTCAAGCTCTTTTACCAGCAGGTCGCATATATGGACATTCAGTTTCAGTCTTGGTTTTGCGGTATCGTCTATATAAACCAGAGCCCTGTCCAGCCCTTCAAAATACCGGAGAAGGGCCAGTATCTCTTTTTTCCCTGCATCATTAATATTATGATCCAGGAGCACTTTCAGGACACGTCCGTTTCCGGCATTAACCGTTGTAACCGGCGGTATTTCTTCATTTGGGACATATTGTATTGCTTCTTCCCTTACCGTATTATTTCCCATATTACCGCCCGATCCCGGATATCTTTTTTCACTTATCTTTTTATCGTTTTCAAATGAAGAACCCTTCAGAGCGTCTTCGAGGGCCATTATCCTGTCTGCTATTATCTTGGGCTGCTCCTCTTCTTTCACCGAGATGCGGCCTTCGACGATGATCTGGCTGTCATCGGCCAGAAGATTTGCATACTGCTCAAAAATATTTGGAAAAACGATGACCTCCATCTGGCCGTACAGGTCCTCAACATTTACAAACGCCATTATCCTGTTGTTTTTCGTACTTATGGTCTTAATATCAGTCACTATTCCGGCAATCCTGACGACCTGCTCGTCGGCAAGACGGCTTTCATTGGCTGTGCCCTGTTCATTAAGCTCAAAATCATATGAGTAAACGGTTACTACCGATTTTATTATATCAGCGTATTCATCAAGAGGATGGCCGGATATGTAAAGGCCAAGCATATCCTTCTCCATTGCCAGGAGCAGTTTTGGATCGTATTCGGTCATCTGGGGCCACTGGATTTCAGCGGTGTCGTCCTGGCCGGGCATCGCGTCGAACAGGGACAATTGTCCTGATATGAGCGATTTTCGCTTCTGGGCGGCCCTGTCCAGTATGGCCTCGTAATTTGCCATGAGCCTTGAGCGATATATGCCGAAGCAATCGAATGCCCCGCATTTTATAAGGCTTTCTACTGTTCTCTTGTTCAGTTCCTTTCCTTCCATCCGTTCGCAGAAATCGACGAAACTTTTGAAAGGTCCGTTGCTGCTCCGTTCTTCGATGATATTCCTTACCACGTTTGCCCCGACATTCTTTACCGCAAGAAGCCCGAATCGTATAATGCCTTTCTTCACCGAGAACGAGCTTTCGCTTTCGTTGATGTCGGGAGGAAGAACTTTTATGCCCATCCTCCGGCATTCCATGACATACTGGCTGACCTTGCCGAGACTGC
>DUSJ01000372.1 GCA_012842645.1 Clostridiaceae bacterium
TGAATATATTATCCGTAGTATCGCACATTACTATGCTGCCGTCGCTCATCACCGCTACCCGGTTGCAGAAGGCAGCCACTTCCTCCATGTTGTGCGAAATGATGATTATTGTCGTCCCTTCTTTTTCATTGAGATTCGCCAGTATTTTGAACACTTCCGCGCTGCCCTGGGGATCAAGCCCGGCTGTGGGTTCATCCAGCACCAGCACCCTGGGCTCCATGACAAGGACCCCCGCAATGGCCACACGCCTTTTTTGTCCCCCTGAAAGCTCAAAGGGCGATTTATCAAGGAGCTCGGGAGATATGCCCAAAAGGCTGATGGCGTGAAATACTCTCTTCTTTATCTCATCCTCGTTCAGTTTCATCCTGCTGAGTCCGAATGTTATATCCTTGTATACCGTTTCCTCAAAAAGCTGATGCTCGGGATACTGGAAAATCAGTCCCACTTTCCGGCGAAGCTCTTTAAGTTCTTTCCCTTCAGCCTTAAGGCCGTCCACTTCCAGGGTTCCCGAGTCGGGTTTCAGTATTCCGTTTAAATGCTGCACCAGGGTGGTCTTCCCGGACCCGGTCTGGCCGATGATGCCGAACCGGTCACCGGCGTTTATTGTAAGGCTTATATCCCTGAGCGCTTTCCTCTCGAAAGAGGTACCGGGCATGTAGGTATGGCAAAGGTTCTGTACCTTGATTATGGGATTTCCCAGGGGGCTTCCTTTCCTTTGGGAATTTCCCGCGGTCTTCAGTATTCCGGAAGGGGCCCTGGCCACGGAGTTCAATTGGGTCCGCGAATCCTTCAGCAGCTTTTTCATAAGCCCAATCATTTCGTCCATCGTGACCGGCAGCTGTCCAATCCTTATTCCCGTCCGTTTCAGCCTGTACGCGAGCGCAGTGACCTGGGGAACATCCAGCCCGGCGCGCCTGAGGTCCTCCACGTTTTCAAATATCTCACGGGGAGTGCCCCTAAGCATTATCCTCCCCGATTCCATGACCAGCACGTAATCAGCTTCGGCTGCTTCATCCATGTGATGGGTGATAAGCACTATGGTTATCCCATTGTCCCGGTTAAGGGACTTAAGTACGCTCATCACTTCCCTGCGTCCGACCGGATCAAGCATTGACGTTGCTTCATCAAGGACAATACACTTCGGGTTCATGGCCAGTATACCGGCTATGGCTATCCTTTGCTTCTGACCGCCCGACAGCATATGGGGGGCATAATCGCCATACCCTTCCATGTTGACCATCCTGAGTGACTTGTCAACCGCTTCCCTTATTTCTTCCGGGGGCATGCCAAGGTTCTCCGGACCGAAAGCAACATCCTCTTCTACGGTAGTTGCGACTATCTGGTTGTCCGGATTCTGGAAAACGAGTCCAAGGGTCTTCCGGACTTCCCATATCATTTCACGGTCACCGGTACTGATACCGTCTACGATGACCGTGCCTTTTTCGGGAACCAGGAGACCGTTGAACAGGCGTGCAAGGGTGGACTTGCCTGAGCCGTTTCTGCCAAGAACAACGACAAAGCTGCCCTGCTTAATGGACAAAGAAATGCCCTTTACAGCCTGTATTCCTGATTCGCCCTCGTTCTGCGACATATATTCATAATAGACTTCTTCTGTCCTGATCATTTCCTTCATCAAGTTCACCTTTTACGGTAGTACATGAACACAGGGATACGGCAGGCTGCGCGAGAACTCTTAAGTCATGCAACTTATCATGATTAAGCGGCGTGCCTGCATGCGACTTAAGCGAAGCACGGATTGCGGAGCGGCGCGACTTGAATCCCGGACGGATTCACTGAGCGATAAATCGCTGCAGGCAACAGCCGCTGCAGTCAATTTTAACACAGTCTGACGGTTATCTTGGGTTCTCCCATATGTTAATAATGGAGAACGGTATGACCCGCTCTCCATTATATATAGCAAGCAAACAGTTAAACTGTCTTTTTATTATACCAGCTCGAGCACAACCATTTCGGCGCCGTCGCCGCGTCTTGCGCCAAGTTTGTAGATACGGGTGTATCCGCCTTTTCTGTCCTTGTACTTCGGTGCTATCTCATCAAACAATTTGTTTGTAAGGCTCAGTCTCTTGCCATCCTGATCCTTTACCCTGTAGACCCAGTTCATGATGAGACGTCTTGCAGCAAGGCGCGAAGGAGCGTCAACCGGTTTAAGCTCGGTTTTGGTTTCCCTTTCAACAACCTCATACTTGTTGCCGTTCTTTGACGTTACCGTCTTCAGCATTTTACGGCCTTTGCTGTCCAGGACCGGAACGCTTACTGTCACGTTCTTTGAAGCCGTGAAATTGTCGCATTCCCTTACAGCCAGCGCTATGAGTTTTTCAACGATATCCCTGACTTCTTTTGCCCTGGTTTCGGTTGTCTCAATACGTCCGTGCTGGATCAGAGAGGTAACCAGTCCTTTCAGCATAGCCTTACGCTGGTCAGTAGGTCTCCCTAATTTTCTATTTGCAGGCATTTTGCTTCCTCCCTATCATATCCGTTAATCTTATAATTAATCATCACTGGATGCAAGTTTCAAACCGAGTGCATCGAGTTTCTGAACTACTTCTTCAAGCGACTTGCGTCCGAGGTTCCTGACCTTCATCATCTCTTCCTCTGTCTTGCTGATCAGGTCATCAACGGTATTGATCCCGGCCCTCTTAAGGCAGTTGTATGAACGTACTGAAAGATCAAGTTCCTCAATGGTCATCTCAAGGATCTTGTCCTTGGCCGGTTCGCCTTTTTCAACGAGAACCTCGGTGTTCTTCGCCCTGTCTGTCAGGTTGATGAACAGGTTCAGATGATCGCTCAGGATCTTTGCGCCAAGGCTTATAGCTTCGTCCGGTGCAATGGAACCGTCTGTCCATACCTCGATGGTTAGCTTGTCATAGTCAGTTATCTGTCCTACGCGCGTATCCTCGACGGTATAGTTCACTTTCCTGACAGGAGTGTATATGGAATCTATCGGAATCACGCCTATCGGCTGATTCGGATGCTTGTTCTTCTCCGCCGGAACATAACCGCGGCCATGATTTACGTTAATCTCCATGAACAGCCTGTTGTTGCCGCTGATGGTCGCGATATGCAGATCAGGATTCAGGATCTCTACATCCGCGTCCGGCTTTATATCCGCAGCCGTTATTTCGCCTTCGCCCTCGTAATCTATATACAAGGTCTTGGGCTGGTCGGTGTGAAGCTTCAGACGAAGTTCCTTCAGGTTGAGGATGATCTCTGTCATGTCTTCAACAACGCCCGGTATGGTAGTGAACTCGTGAAGCACTCCGTCGATCTTTATGGAAGTAACTGCGGCTCCCGGCAGGGAAGAAATAAGTATCCTCCTCAGCGAGTTGCCCAGCGTTATGCCATAGCCTCTTTCCAGCGGTTCTATGACAAACTTTCCATATCTGTTGTCCTCCGTCATTTCAGTGCATTCGATCCTCGGCTTTTCCATTTCAATCATCAGTCAACCCTCCCTGGGTTATTTTAATATGAGGGTAATCGCATATTGATTACTTGGAGTACAACTCAACAATGAGGTGCTCCTGGATGTTAAGGTCGATATCCTCACGGGACGGCAATGCGACAACCTTGCCCCTGAGGTTTTCCTGGTCCACTTCGAGCCACTTGGGAACGACCTTTGAACCGGTCACGTCAAGAATTTCCCTGAAACGTACCGATTTCTTGCTCTTTTCAGCCACTTCTATGGTGTCACCGGCTTTAACGATATAAGAAGGAATGTTAACCCTCTTGCCGTTTACTTCGAAATGTCCGTGTGTAACGAGCTGACGGGCTTCCGCTCTTGTGGTCCCGAATCCCATCCTGTAAACTACGTTGTCAAGCCTGCTTTCAAGCAGCTGCAACAGGTTTTCACCTGTAATACCCTTTCTCCTGTTAGCCATTTCAAAATACTTTCTGAACTGGCTCTCCAATATACCATAGAATCTCTTGGCCTTCTGCTTCTCGCGAAGCTGAATGCCGTACTCGGATAATTTCTTCTTCATTGCGCCATGCTGGCCGGGTGCATATGGCCTTCTTCCAATGGCACATTTATTTGAATAGCATCTCTCTCCCTTGAGGAAAAGCTTCTGGCCCTCCCTGCGGCAGAGTTTACATGACGCGCCTGTATATCTTGCCATCTGTCCTTACACCTCCATTAAACCCTTCTTCTCTTAGGCGGTCTGCATCCGTTATGAGGAATGGGGGTTACGTCCTTTATAAGGTTGACCTCCAATCCAGCCGCCTGGAGTGCGCGAATAGCCGCCTCACGGCCGGCTCCCGGGCCTTTTACATAAACCGATACGGTTTTAAGCCCATGTTCCATAGCAGCCTTTGCTGCTGTCTCAGCAGCCTGCTGAGCGGCGAAAGGAGTGCTTTTCTTGGAACCCCTGAAGCCAAGCCCGCCTGCGCTTGCCCATGATATGGCATTTCCCTGGACATCGGTTATGGTGACGATGGTATTGTTAAAGGAAGAACGAATATGGGCGCATCCACGCTCTATATTTTTCTTTTCCTTTTTCTTCCTTGATCTTCTAACAACTTTACCTGCTGCCATTTGATATGTCGACCTCCCGATTACTTCTTCTTATTGGCAATAGTCTTCCTGGGACCTTTACGTGTCCTGGCGTTTGTCTTGGTCCTCTGACCGCGAA
>DUSJ01000373.1 GCA_012842645.1 Clostridiaceae bacterium
AGGCATTCTCCTGGTCGCATGAGATTCTTCGGATTTCAGGAACCCGTCAGGCTGTCTACAGCCCTTCCAGGATCCGGGCTACCATGTCCAGCATGTTCCCGATGGTAGTCCTTCCGGTGGCGTTAAACCTCCTGTTGCTCAGTTCGACTATATTAAGGTCCACTCCCAGTACCACGAACGGGTACAGCCGGGTCTTTATATCAGAACTGTTTTCAATGGTTATGGTCCTTGAAGGCTTCATATACTTCGGGTCTATGTTCATTTTTGCGCAGTAAAGCTTTACTGCGAGGGATACCGAAGTCTGGTTGTCCAGGTACCCGGTAAGCTCGCTGGCCCCTATTATTCCTCCAAGATCCAAAGCCGTCACTTTCTGCATGGGCGTAAGCCCGATTATTTCAGCATCCCTTTCGGTTACGACGGCATACAGCATCACGGCCTGCTCGCCCTTTATGGGGTTGGCAAGGTATATCGTGCCTTTGCCGAATACCTTTGTCAGGTCATATCTTGACGAGAGGTAAGCAAGAGCGCTGCTGTCGGTTCCTCCGGGCTGCACGGCCGCCTGTCCTCTCACCGCCACGATGTATTCACCGGGTTTTTCAACGCGGAAAAGCACGTATTGCATTACGTATCCTTTTCCTCCGGCAGGTTCCCTCCAGCCTGTCCCGTAATTGACATAGGGAGCTATATACCCGTTCTGCAGGGTGTATTCCAGTTTTACGCCGAGTTTGCCCGGAAATTCGCTGATGCTTTTTGTAACGGCAAAATTTGCCGGAAGTCCGCTTCCTCCGTCGATAATGTCCTTCAGATAGCGTGACAGTTCCACTTCCACTTTATTAATGACCGAGACGATAAGATCCTTAAGTTCCAGGTGACTGCTGTAACTGTAACTGGCAAGCCTGTTGAGCACATTGGTAAGTTCCCGGTCGAGGATGCCGTACTTGAACGGACCTTTCGCATCGGGATTTTTCAGAATATCATATATTGCCTTGTCTATTTCGGCATACGTCATCCTTGAACCGCCGGCAACAGCCTGCAGCTCGTATGACCTGGACGCAGCCTTCAGGTCGCCTGTCAATGCCTTTACGGGCGAGATCCTCCTGCTTACCTTCAGGATCAGCATGGCTTCCTTTGCTGCGCCCGCAAGGCCCTGCTGCTTCAGCAGGGCCAAGTCCACGGTACCCCTGTTCAGGGTGATCTCGGAACCCAGGAGCTTGATATTCAGACGGCTGTTGTATTTTTCTATCGCCTCCAGCGTCTTGTAAGGTATCAAGATTTCATAATAGGAAGCATCTGCATGCTCGGAGGATATGTCGACGGTCACCGTGGATTCTTTGCCGGCCTGAAGCAAACCTGCAATCCTGTCGCCCTTCAGCAGTACCCTCACATTAGTTCCCGAATTGATATCTATCCGCCAGTAGAGTTTCTGTGTGAGCCTGTCGGCAGTATCGTTGAACAGGTCTATGATGTTGTCCCTGGTCTTGTCCTTGTCGTAATCAGCCTGGGAGAAGTCGGTCCTTGCCGTCACCGGACCTATACTCAGCGAATCGGCATTAATCCTGTTCCCGTTCTCATCGGTTATCCAGATTCTCTTATAAAGCCTGACGTAATAAAGGGTGTTGGATTTCAGCGGTTTATAGTTGATAGCCCTTATCCTGGCGTAATACATGTACTTTCCGGGCTCACCGCTGACTTTTTCCTTATAATAGTCTATCCTTCCTGAAGGAGTATCGTAGCCGTAATCCGTGCTTCCGGCACCGGAATAAATCAGTTCACTATACTTGTTATCGTCTTCCGGTCTCGCTTCAAGAATGTAGGTGTACGAAAGTTCTCCTTCAAAGCGGACCTCGATCTCATAATAAGGATTCCTGGTCTTTTCCTGTATGGGCGCTCCTTCCGTCGTTATCCATGTTTTGGATATGGCATCATACCATGTGTTGCTCTTGGTGTTTTTGACACGGACTTCATACCATTGATCCGGTTCGAGGTTGTATATCCTGAAGTAAAATACCGTCCCGTCCTTGACGCAGGTGAACTCTCCCCTGTTCAGCTTTGTAAAGCTTGTATCCGCACTGTTCTTCTTCCTGATATATACTTCCATGGCATCAGCCGTGATCCCGGAGACGTTGCAGACAAGGTTGAACCCGATTTCCATGTCCTTCACAGCCTCGAGGAGCGCAGGCGGCTGCACCATTTTCGTGGTCACCGGAACTGTAATCCACCTGCTGAAGGTCACTTTCTCGCTTCCGTCAGGAGCCGTTTCCTTTCTTACCGCCCTCAGGCTGAAATAATATATCCTGTTGGGCTGCAGGAAACTGGGCTCCGTGGGACTGCTCCGCACGTGCATGACAACTTTTTTGCCGGTTATTTCAAGGTTTGCTTTGCTGATAATGTCGGTATCCATGACATCCAGCCGGAGGCTGCTGTTTTCCACGGGTATTCCCCGGCTGCCGTATATGCTCAAAAACCTTTTGTTGATATCGTCGCCCATGTAATCGTCTTCTGCCGCGTCAGGAAGGATGGGATCAGTGGTGCACACCATCTCGTAAAACACGTCTCTCTCATTGTGATCCCATGTCAGATCGACCCAGATATCGCCTACGAGATCTTCCATGTTTTCATCCTGGGCAATTGCGAAGCTGGTCGGCGCCTGGGGATATCTGTCAACGTTATCCCAGCCCCCGGTGTCTATTTTGGGAGTTGTTATCGACTTGACAGCAGTTTCGATCGACGATCCAAGCTGCTGGTCCGGAACGGGATCATCCGGATTTTCAAGGTCGGATTCACCGTGGATGACCCATAGGGATGCACGGGCTTTTACGTAATACACCGTGTTGGGCAGTATGGGTTCCCTCTCGCTGCCGTTAATCAATTCCCTTATGGTTACGGTTATATTGCTTTTATCTGCCTGGTCAGTGTAAATATCCAAATAGGCCGCGTCAACGGTCGAGTCGAAGTTCGCAGGATATTTGCTGATGAAGAACTCGTACTTGACCATTCTTTTTTCGCTTAAGTCGGTATATCGTTTCCAGTCCGCATTGGTCAGGATCGGGGGAAACTCGGATATTATGCTGAGTATTGTTTTGCCTGTGTCAGGATCTTCCTCAATCCCGGTATAAAGGCGATAGCCGATATCGGGCACAGGCACGACAGCCTCCTTCAGAGGCCAGGTGGTAAAGCTGATGACTGGCGACAAGTAAGAGATACTGTCTTCCAGTCCCCCGAGCCCGTCGCTGTCGCCCCAGGCCTCGTTGTTGATGGCGGCAAGATCTCCGTACCGGGACGTGAACATCTGCATGTAATACGTGGTATTTGGTATGAGGAATTCCGGGTAATCGCCCGGTTTGCCGTCTTCGCTGGGATCCTCGTTATTTTCCCTGTCTGTCAGGTCGGTATTGGTAGCATAGTCATAAAAGAGCTTGTCCCCAGGGATAGTATTGGTCGTGTTCCCTATCGGGATCTGGGTTATGATCCTGTTAGGATCGGCAGGATCCTGGATGAACTGCTTTTTGCTCAATACCAGCACGCGTTTCTGTTTGACCGGAAGATAGACTTCTTTACTTACCTCATTACTATTGTCCGATAAACCTTTTATGACTTTAGTATCCTTTTCCACGCCGCTTTCGGGCAGGGTAGCGGAAAGGATGATATGGAAAACATAGTCCGAGTCGTCGTGAGGCGAGCTTCTGAACTCGTCCCAG
>DUSJ01000374.1 GCA_012842645.1 Clostridiaceae bacterium
ATTCGTCCTTTAAAAAGTAATCGCTCGTTTCAAATGGGATTTCCGGGAATTCTTCTTCCGGCATCTCAATCTCACCGGCTGAAAGCTCCTCATCTTCCTCAGGAAGGGGCTCTTCATCAGCAACTACAAATTCTTCGGGTTTCTTGAGCCTTTCAAGGGTTATCCTTGTGCTGCCCGGGGTTACAATTATATCGCCGACTACAAACTCCAGGTATTCATAGACGTCATTTTCAGCGTCAGTGCACACTGATGCGACAGCCCTGTCATACTTAGCAGGGACCCAAAGGGAATTGAGGGCTTGTTTTTGGCTGAAAGTAAGCGAATTAAGATCTTCGACAGTAAGGTTAAGCTTCATTTGTATTTCCACTCTCCGACCAGTTTTTTATATATTATAATCTATAGGCTATGGTTAGTGAATCAAGTCATCAGGATTATATCACTCGGCCGGTTTCTTCCGGTTAGCCTTAAGCATGATGAGCAAAAGCGGAACCAGGTACACGAAAAGAAGGCCCAGTGTAACAAAAAGCATAAGATCGGATTCAGGCGCAAGTCCAATGAAGATCAGCATGGGCGCTCCGAGAACAATGGCAAAGCTGCTGCCTGTCAGCAAATTATTTGCCGCCGGCGTTTTAAAGGAAGGATCAATTTCTCTGAGCAGTACCACTCCGGAACTTATAGTTCCGGTGAGCATGCCGTACATCGAGACCATGCCTTCGTGTTCATAACCTGGATATATTTTTTTACACATCCATTTCAGGTAGTAATAGGTCACTATTCCACCAAGGACAGCCATTAATCCGAAGGGAAGCCATAAACCTTCCAGTTTTTTAAATTCAATGGAAGCTATCCCCGAGATAGTCATAAAGTCAAATGACAGGCCTGATATCCTTGCCAACAGGTAATTGTTGGGATACTGGCGTGTCATTATTTTTGCCTTTGTCAAAACGTTGAAGCCTAATCTTAAGCCTATAGCCAAAACTGAACCTATGATGAAATTGAATCCCCAGATTATAGGAGAAAGACTTTTTGAAAGTCCGGGGGCAATTGCCGCCAATAAGCTTGTCGCACCGAGCGATAACAGGTAAGTGGCAAGATATATTATCAGGATGAGCGCGAACTGGACCGAAAGCCTGTCAACTGACTCTGATATGGGGATCTCGTTTTCGCTCTGAAAATCCTCTACTGTCAGCGAACCTGAAACATAAGCCGTTTCTTTCCTTTTTATATTTTTTCGCCTGTTTATAACGTTAATGTAGAATATGCCGACGACACATGCGCAGACAAAGCCTGCCGCGGCAATCGAAAGCCCGAAGGACTGACCTCCTCTAAAACCAAGCTGTTCATAAGTTGAACCGACATTATTGGCCTGGCCTGGTCCCTGGCCATATCCCATAGGCAGTAATATTCCCGCAGCCTTGAAAAAGTCAGGCATAACGGTATAAGCAAGCACGATTGAAATTATCAGACCAATGATTCCCTGGACCAGGTATGTGCTTACTATCAGCGCCCCGCTTTTCAGTCCTGCGAGGTTATTCTTCTCACGCTCATCGTATTTTTCCGGGACCCTGAGAGACAAGGCAATAAATCCAATCCCGATAGTATGATAGGTGACCTTCTCCAGGAACTCAAGATCCATCGGAAGGATGTTCGTCTCTCTCAGGAACAGGGCAATAAAACCACCCAAAACTGCCGTTGGGATCATGGCATTGCGAATGAATTTTAATTTACGGACCAGGACATTGGCCAGCAGCATGATACCTGCAAGTATACCAACCTGGATCATAAAGTTCCATAAGCCAGTATTTTCAGCCGAAAAATCCATGACATCCTCTCCTCTGTATCAGGTTACGATTCCTTCTTTCAGGTATTTTATCAACTCACGATATTTCAATGCGTTTCTCGGATAATCGCACTTGATTTCATATGCCTGCCTGTCGTGTGTCGCAAAGGCTATAACCGTCTGTTCTATGATCTGCAGATCCGTTATGTCCTTTAGCTCAAACACAAATTCTTTATCATCGGATTTAAAGACCAGGCGGTTATTGTACATGGCAAGGGTTCCTTTCCCGATTATGCGGTTTTTGCCCCAATCCGCCTTCCACAAAGTCTGATCGGCATCAGTATATATAGGCTCGTCAGGAGACATATTCCTGATCCTGTTTAGGTTATCTCTTATATACCCGTCCTGATACCTGCACCAGTCCAGGACAGTTTCGAAAGGCGGCTTTTCATCGTTATTTGAAACAAAATAACCGTAAGTGTTATATTTTAGATCAAGACCGCATTTGCAGAACAACCTGTCATCCTTGCTTTTCAGCGTATCTATCCCATTGCATTTCGGGCACAAAAACAATGCTGTTTCAAGATATTCGGCAAGCCTTTTGCCTTTGTATTCCACCGGATTCTTCTTCTGCTCTTCATACTCGTTAACATACAAATCGTTCTGAATAGCGGAATTGATTTCTTCCCAGGTCATCTTCTTCAGTTCCTCAACGGTATATTCCCTAACTACCCTGCCCTTCATTATGCCTTTGCGCAGGGTTTTCGACCAGCGCGGACTGGTGAAATATCCTCCTTCAAACCGGAAGGTTATAAGGTTGACTCCGCTTCTTTTTATGAGTTTTCCCGTAGCGGGAAAAATCCTTTCTGTCTCTCCGCTGAATGAACGGTTTCCTTCTGCGAACATACAGACATTTGCCCCGGCTTTGAGTCTCTTCAGGATCTCCCTTGCCGTGTATATCTCCGTCGTTCCCTTGACCCGGGGAATAGGCGCAACCATAAAATGGATGATTTTGCTTACCAGTCCCCACCTGAAAATATGTTCGCTTGCGACAAAGTAAGTATGGTCAGGAAAAGCCATACCGATAAGAAATGGATCATAATCGGTATTGTGATTTGCCAGTATTATGTATGGACGACCTGAAGGTTTCGCTTTTTCATAATGATAGTTAAGCTTTCGTTTCAGGATCGGACCAAGGAATATCTGTAATGCTCTGAATACGAAACGGTGCCAGCGTAAACCTTTCATCATCTACCCCATTTCATATAAAGCCGGACTTTGATAATGATTATATTGTATTTATTATCTCATAATTTTACAGTAATAATCAATTTATATTTTTTTATTCGTTGATATGTTTAAATTGCAAGTTTAATTGCCTTACAAAATCTTACAGAACCCTGTTTTAAGCGACCACAATCTTTGCCATTTCATTCGCAGTTCGATAACCAAATATTCTCCTTGGGTAATTGTTCATCCAGTG
>DUSJ01000375.1 GCA_012842645.1 Clostridiaceae bacterium
ACCAGCATGGACCGGGACGGCACCAGGGCTGGCTACGATATAGAGCTTACGAGGGCCGTTTCAGAGGCTGTAGGAATCCCTGTGATCGCCTCCGGAGGGGCGGGCACATTTGAACATTTCAGGGATGCCATCACGGAGGGAAAGGCCGATGCCGTGCTTGCAGCGTCGCTTTTCCATTTCGGAGAGATGAAAATACCGGAACTTAAGCATTACCTGAAGAGCCAGGGGATCAGTGTAAGGCTGTAACCTGATGACCATTGATGACTATCTAAGGATTTTAAGGATTGGATAACAGTTTTTGTTTTGACAAAAAAATAACAATTATGATAGAATTGAAATAATCTATCTACAATAAAATTTAAGAATATACGATAAGGAAGGTATTAGTATGGCTGAGGAAAAGAAAATCTCAATGGCGGTCATAAGAAGGCTACCCAGGTATTTCCGTTACCTTTCCGATCTTATGAAGTTGGATATCAAACGTATTTCATCGAAAGAACTTAGCGAAAGGATGCAAATCACCGCGTCCCAGATACGACAGGATTTAAACTGTTTTGGCGGTTTCGGTCAACAGGGCTACGGCTATAACGTGGAATACCTGTATGATGAGATAAGTAAGATCCTCGGCACCGACAGGAGATTTTCATGTATTATAGTAGGCGCGGGCAACATGGGAAACGCCCTGGCCAATTATGAAAACTTTTCAAAGAGAGGCTTTGATATAGTAGGAATATTCGATGTAAGCCCGGATAAAGTCGGCACTGTCATCAACAATATAAAAGTCCTGCATATGGACATGCTTCCCGAGTTCGTGAAGACCCACCATGTGGACATCGCCATGCTGACAGTCCCGAACAGTAAAGTGAACGAGGTGGCCATACAGGTGACCGAGCTGGGCATAAAGGGTATCTGGAACTTCTCCCCGACCGACCTGAGACTGGGAGACGACGTAATAGTGGAAAATGTACACCTGAGCGACAGCCTGATGGTCCTGGGATACAGACTGAAAGAAAGCATGGAAGGACGCAAGACAAGCTGAGCGCAAGAACATAAAACATGCATAAAAGTGGAGCGGCAAGCCCACTTTTTTTATTGGGGACGGGGATTAATTACACATTTTTGCGCAGACGGGGACGGAGGAGACGATAGATTTCTTGGAAATAATATTCTATACTATTATTAAAACTTTAAAAGGAGCCGATCCTCTTGTTCAGAGCAGCCATTGGCCAGGACAGCCACAGGTTCGTGGAGCCTGGAGACGACAAGAAACTGATCCTTGGAGGCGTAGAGATCGAAGGCTGTCCGGGGCTTGCCGGAAACAGCGATGCCGACGTGGTCTTCCACGCCATAACCAATGCCATTTCGGGGATATCCTGCGTGAACATCCTGGGGGATAGGGCAGATGAGCTATGCCTCAGGCAGGGGATAAAAGACAGCCGGGTATACCTGAAAGAAGCGCTGGAAACAATGAAAGACAGGAAAATAATACATGTATCGGTTTCAATAGAGGCCAAAAGGCCCAAGCTTGCCCCATATATGGAACGAATGCGTCAGAGCATCGCGGAAGCTCTCGGCATCGACAAAAACTGCGTTGGGATAACGGCAACGTCGGGGGAAGGGCTCACGGAATTCGGAAAGGGCAACGGTATATACTGCACCGCCATACTGACCGTTCAGGATGTTTTTACAAAATAAACGCGTAATGGTATACTGTTTGGTAAGAAACTGATTGGTAAGAATAAGCAATAACGTGTTTCGGCAAAAGGCAGGATGAGGAATATGGAAAAGAAAACGTTTTATATCACAACACCAATATATTATCCGAGCGGAAAGCTCCATATAGGCCATTCGTACACTACCGTGGCGGCGGACGCCATGGCCAGGTATAAAAGGCTGCAGGGATACGATGTAATGTTCCTGACCGGAACCGACGAACATGGCCAGAAGATCCAGCGGGTAGCCGCGGAAAACGGCGTTACCCCCAAGGAATATGTCGACAAGATTGTCGACGGCATAAAGAAACTGTGGAGCCGTATGAAAATAACCAACGACAAGTTCATAAGGACCACGGACAAGGAGCACGAGGAGACCGTTCAGAAAATATTCAAGATCCTTTACGACAAGGGAGATATATATAAGAGCGAGTACGAGGGCTGGTACTGCACTCCCTGCGAGTCTTTCTGGACCGAGACCCAGCTGGTGGACGGCAAATGTCCCGACTGCGGCAGGCCGGTTGAAAAGACAAGGGAGGAAAGCTATTTCTTCAGGCTTTCCAAGTACCAGGACAGGCTGATAAAGCTTTTCGAGGAGAACACCGAGTTCATACAGCCGGCTTCAAGGCGAAACGAGATGCTTAACAATTTCCTGCGTCCCGGGCTCGAGGATCTTTGCGTTTCCCGTACCTCTTTCAAGTGGGGCGTTCCCGTACCCTTCGACGAAAAACACGTTATTTATGTATGGATAGACGCCCTGTCCAACTATATAACCGCCCTCGGGTACCTTTCGGACAACGACGAGAACTTCAGGAAGTACTGGCCCGCCGATGTCCACCTCGTAGGAAAGGAAATAGTGAGATTCCATACCATAATCTGGCCCGCCATGCTGATGGCGCTGGATCTGCCCCTGCCGAAGCAGGTATTCGGTCATGGCTGGCTGGTCCTTGAAGGCGGCAAGATGTCGAAGTCCAAGGGGAATGTCGTCGATCCGGTGGTGTTGATAGACAAATACGGACTTGATGCCATCCGGTACTTCCTGCTCAGGGAAGTGCCTTTCGGAGCCGACGGAGTGTTCTCCAATGAAGCGCTGATAAACCGTATAAACTCAGACCTGGCGAACGACCTGGGCAATCTTGTAAGCCGTACCACGGCAATGATAAGCAAATATTTCGGCGGCATAATTCCCGCTGAAAGGGAAAGCGGTGAGTTCGACCAGG
>DUSJ01000376.1 GCA_012842645.1 Clostridiaceae bacterium
CCCCACCCAATGTGCTCGCCTTTTCTTCTGTCCTCGTACTCATAAAGGGCAGATCCGTCGAACCTGGCAAGCCCGTGGCCATCCTTCGGGAAATGTGCCGGAACCCAGTCCAGTATAACCCCGATCCCATTGTTATGGCATGTGTCTATGAAGTATTTGAAGTCCTCCGGGGTACCGTACCGGCTGGTAGGCGCATAGTATCCTGTCACCTGGTACCCCCACGAACCGTCATAGGGGTGTTCCATCACCGGCAGAAGCTCAAGGTGTGTATAACCCATTTCTTTTGCATAAGGAACCAGTTCTTCGGCAAGTTTCCTGTATGAATAGGGCCTGAACCCGGTTTCGGAGTCCGGGTCGTCATCGGGTTCCTGTCTCCATGACCCGAGGTGGACCTCGTAAATGTTGACCGGTTTGCCGAATACGCTTTCTTCAGCCCTCTTCTTCATCCATTCGTCATCGGTCCATTCGTAATTGTCCAGATCGTACACAACCGATGCGGTCTGAGGAGGTTTCTCGGCAAAAAAGGCATAGGGATCGGCCT
This sequence comes from Clostridiaceae bacterium, assembly GCA_012842645.1. Lineage (GTDB taxonomy): Bacteria > Bacillota > Clostridia > DSM-8532 > DSM-8532 > DTU059. Next base: position 542 of record DUSJ01000376.1, read on the forward strand.
TGATATATAATTCCCCTGATGGTGTCTTTATCTCGTATTTATAGATGTCCCCCCTGGTCAGCCCGGGTATGAAAATTTCCCACACTCCGCTGCTTCCTATCATGCGCATCTGGTGGACACGGCCGTCCCACTGGTTGAAGGAGCCTACCACGCTGACCCTTTGGGCCATGGGCGCCCATACCCCGAAGGCCGCGCCCCTGATGCCTTCATGCTCGCACAGGTGGCATCCAAGCTTTTCATAAATTCGGTGATGATTTCCCTGGTTGAAAAGATACAGGTCATAATCCGAAATGGTTGGCCAGAACGAGTAAGGATCCCTCATCGTATATACTGTGCCGTCATAGGTCGTATGAACGAGTTCATACCGGAATATTTTGTCCCTGTCCGGTATGACCAGTTCAAACAGGCCTGCGCTGTCGATCTGTTCCATCTGGTAGATTGCGGATGACTCGATATCTTTTACGGCTATACTCCTGGAATGAGGATTGAACACTCTTACTACAATCCTGCCGTTTTCATCATGCATACCCAGTACGGCGTGGGGATTTTTTTCCGTGCCTCTTAAAAGCGCCTCGAACCGGTAATTTATTGAAGAACCCATGAATCCACCTCTCGTAATCCCCCGTATGGTATAGCCTGTGCCGGATAAATTTCAATAAGGGTTTCTTTCAAATTATTATACTATACCTGTAAATCAATTACAGCATGCTTTAATTTCGTTTTTCAATATGTTAATTTTATTATAGCTGAAACGAGGGGAGTGGTAAGCCTGGAAAACAAGGTTTCCCAGCGGCCTTATGTAAGGAAAGGCCCTGATATCGTTTGCAGGATGATAGACATCGCAAGCGTCATCCTCTGGGGGTTTATACTCGCCGATTTCGGTATCATCCTTTGGGCAAGGCCCGAGGACGAGACTTTCTTAGACCGTTTATTCAATATAAGCGTCAGGGATTACTGGGACGCCGCCATGCTGCAGGTGGCCCTGTTCCTTTCATTGGTCCAGCTCCTGCTGAGCATCTTTTCATTGTACCTGAATTCAAAAAGGCTCAAACGCAAGGATGACAGGATCAGGGTCTCCATCATCATTTCAACATTCGTCGCCCTGTTCATCTGCCTGTTTTTGACGGTGTACCTTTAATTATCGTAAGAAAAATATTCAAATTTTTGTAACATGGTTCGTTTCCTGAGATTCTTCGCTGCGCTCCCTCAGGATGGAATTAAGCTGTCATCCTGAGCGAAGCGAAGGATCTCATATCAGCTTATACCTCTTCAGCGTCCGATAGATGAACGCGGCCGTCTCAGCTTTCGTAGAGTAAGACTGCAGGGAAAGCTGCCCGTTTTTCCCGCTTATAATGCCTTCCCCCACAAAGGAAGCAATTATATCGGCCTCCTCCCGGGAGACATGGCTATAATCGCTGAACCGCTCCAGGATACCCGTATCGTGCCGTACTGCAGGCATGCCCGCATAACCCAGGGCGCCGTTCAGCATAATGAGGACATCCAGCCTTGTAACGGCCCTGTTGGGATATACATTGCCGTTGGCGTCAGGATGGAGAAGGCCAAGATCCACCGCTGTCATGACATCCTCGTAGTAAATATGCTTCGGGGTGATGTCTGCGGGAGGCCTGAGCCCCGAATAACCATACGGGATATTGAAACTCTTTATTATGAACCTTGCAAGCTGGCCTCTTGAGACAACATTCCCGGGATCGAAAAGCCGGCCTGTGGAATCTTCAAATACCCCAAGACCCTGGAGCGTGTATATGGCATCAAGGGCCCACTGGTATTGCGCAAGGTCAGTATAGTTCACCTTCGCGGGCACTTTTACCGAGATTCCCGCCGCTTTTGACTCCCCGGAAATATTATAGGCTGTGACTTCATAATACACATTGCTTCCCTCGGGGGGAGCGCTGTCCACAAAACTTTGGGCGTCTTTCCCGGCCGAGCCGGCAACGGTCCTTGTAACAGAACCGTCGGGGTTTCGGACAGAGCGGTAGATATAATAGCCATCCTCAGCATTGGATAAATCTTCCCATGTTAAAACGACCCTGTTGTATCCCGCATGCAGGACCTCAAGATTCCCGGGGGTTTCCGGAGCAGTGCCCGAAAAGTAGAATTCCGGGCCAATCGTTTCAAGACCTCCTGTGTTTGCCCTTATCCTGAAATAATAGCCCTTAATGCCATCGACGTATAATTTGGCCGTCACATACTGATTGTCAGCATGTATAATCCTTTGCCACGGGCTGTTCATATCCCTGCGGTACTCAAGGGTATAGGTCGTATTGTCGGGAGCCGGCTTCTCGCTGAAAATAAAAAGTATGCCGTTATTTATATAGCTTATGATTTGCCCCGGGTTTTCCGGATACATGTTTACGATCTTCGTCTCAGTTGAAAATGCCGAAAAAGCCTTATCTCCCCGTACTGCACGGATCTTGTAGGAATAGGTCACACCTGCGGTCGCCGAGTAATCGGCGAAAGTGTCCGTGTTCTTCGGGATCAGGGCCACTTTTTCCCATTTCCCTGCTTCAGCCTTTCTCCATAATTCAAAACCTGTCTCATCGTCAAAAGGATAATACCAAGACAGAATTATCTTTTCGCTGTCATATGCGGCAGCGGTCAGATCTGCCGGAACCGGGACATACTCGGCGGTAACGCTGATTTCATCAGTATAGACCGAATATATGCCGTTTTTAGACCGCATGCGAAGCCGGTAAGTATAGGTATTTCCCTTTATGGCTCCGAAGTCAACGAAATAGCTTGAGTTTTGGTAATTACCGGCCAGAACCGAGAAATCTCCCGAGTCAGTCTGCCTTTCCAAATAAGCGCTTCCGCCATAGTTATTCTGGGTATCCCATTCAAGCCTGATTCTGCCGTCTATCGTTCCATAGCCCCATAAAGGTGTATTCAGGGGGAACGCCGTATCGGTGCCTAATCCATATTCCGAAGGATAATAGGATGAATGGCGGTCTTTTGCGTACTGTACCCTGATACGGTAATAATAACGCATATTTGTTGTTATATCGGTATCACGGTATGCTGTTTCCGTAATCGGCAGGGTTGCAATCACCTGCCATGAGGAATTGCCGTATTCTCTTCGCTCAATTATGGTATAGTAATCGGGAACCCTTTTCAGGAGAAGATCCGGATATGTCCATTCCATATCGATCTGACCAACGTATACCCCGGCTATCCTGAAATTTGAAGGGTATAGGGTGACAGCCTCAACAACAGGTGTATAGGGACTAAAGCTGTCACTGGTGTAAGTCCTTGCCCGGTACCTGTAGACATGCCCGTTGGTAACTGACATGTCTCTGTAAGTCTCCAGTTTTTTGTCCACATAGGCAATCGGATAGAACTCGCCCTGGTCGACCGCTCTTTCAATAATAGTATATATGAATGACTCCGTATCATTGTTTTTCCAGTATAGAACATTATAGTTTTGATAAGCCTGTACAAGGAACTGTTTCGGAGCGGAAAGCGTCGCAGCTCCGGCCATGTTCATTGTAAACATGCCCGAATATGGTATCATGAGCATTACGGCTAAAATAAATATTAATATTCTTTTTTTAATCAAGGCTATTACCCCCGATACTTATGTGAAAATAGTGACACCAAAGCTATATATTTTTATCGGCAAAAAAAGAGCCGGCAGTGATACCGGCAAGTAAAGGGGGTCAAAATGTATTGTGAGGTCATTAAGATTATTCTCTCATTATTTCATTTTTATACAGCAGAAATAAAAATTTGTTAGAATGACCGGTCTATAGTATAATAATGATTACGAACAAGACAGAAGGCACAGGTAATGCAGCTATGGATAAAGAAATCTGGAAAAAACCAAAAATATGCAGCAATATTGGCGGCCAGGCCCTGATAGAAGGAGTCATGATGCGCGGCAACGACAGGGTGGCCGTATCCGTAAGGAAATCCACTGGTGAAATACATACCGAGATAAAGCAATCGGTTCCCCTGACAAAGAAAAACCGGTTTTTCGGACTGCCTTTCATCAGGGGCGGAGTATCGTTTATCGATTCGATGGTAGTGGGTATCAGGACGCTTATGGATTCAGCCGAGCTGGTCGACCTTGGCGAAGAAGAGGAAAAAGAAAGCAAGTTTGATATATGGATGAAAAAGAAGCTTGGAGAGAATTATTTCTCTTACATGCTTTATTTCTCCGTGTTTCTGGCGCTGGCTTTCAGCATAGCCGTTTTTGTACTTCTTCCAAACGCGGCTGTAAGCTTTTTTAACATAGACAAAAGCAGTTTTGGCGGTTCCCTGCTCGCAAGCACTCTTGAAGGGCTGATCAGGGTCGGTCTTTTTATCCTTTATGTATGGCTGGTTTCAAAGAACAGGGACATAAAGCGGGTGTTCCAGTATCACGGCGCCGAGCATAAGACCATATACGCCTATGAGAACGACGAGGAACTGACCCTCGAAAACGTGAGAAAGCATACCACGCTGCACCCGAGGTGCGGTACTACCTTTATATTCATCGTGCTGATAATAAGCAGCCTGATCTTTGCTTTTACAGGCTGGCACAACCGCCTTGTCAACCTGGTAATCCGGCTTGCCCTGCTTCCCCTGATCGCAGGCATCTCTTACGAGGCATTCAAGCTCTCGGCCAGGTCGGACAGCAAGTTAGTACGGATAATTAGCGTGCCTGGGCTGTGGCTTCAGAAAATAACCACCAGCGAGCCTGACGATTCCATGATAGAAGTCGCCATCGCTTCGCTGAAGGCCGTTTTGCAGGAACAGCCCGTAACGGAATCGTAAAAGCCGGTCATTTGGCCGTGTTTGAGGATAATGCCCGATGGTTCTTGGAGATTTGCTTAAGGAAGCAATAAGGCATCTTAAGGATAATAAAGTGGAAGACCCGTCTTATGAGGCTGGTCTTCTTTTATCACACGTCCTGGGCAGGGATCCTGGCTATGTGTATGCCCACCCGGAGGAGGAAGTAAGCAATGAGACTGCCGGGCAATACAGGAGCTTAGTCGAAAGAAGAGGACGCCACGAGCCTTTTGCGTACATTACAGGCGAGTGCGGTTTCCTGGACATGACCTTATTCGTAAACAGGCATGTGCTGATTCCCAGGGAAGAGACCGAACTGCTGGCCCAAAGCGCATTATGGGCATTGGGCAAAACCCCGCGGTATTTTAACCGGAGGATACCAAGGCTCCCTGAAAAAGGAGCATACCGTGTCCTTGATGTGGGGACCGGCTCGGGCTGTATTGCCGTGAGCCTTGCCAGGCACTGCGATTATATCCATGTGGACGCTGTCGATATTTCCGTCGAAGCCATTGCCGTTGCCCGGAAAAACGCCGAAAAATACGGTGTGGAAAGCAGGATTGATTTCATCGTTTCCGATTTTCTCAATGACTTTGCAATCAAGGAAAAATATGATCTTATTGTTTCAAATCCTCCCTATATACCCGAAAAAGATATAAAGACCCTGCCTGTCTCGGTAAAAGGATACGAACCCCTTACAGCGCTTGCCGCCGGCAGCGACGGTCTTATCTTTTATCGTGCCCTTGCCGAAAGAGCCCGGTCACTTCTTTTTGGGCAGGGGATGAACATCGTTGAATGCGGCTTCAACCAGGGCCGGGAAGTAAAAGGAATATTCTCCGAAACAGGCATGGAAACCTTTATTTTAAAAGACCTTGCCGGGATCGACCGCATTGTCGCCGCCGTGAGTATAGGGGACGGAGGTTTTTGCTCAAAATGAGTATAGGGGACGGAGGATGATACTCAAAATGAGTGAAAACCTCCGTCCCCTATACTCATATTCATAAGGTATAAATTTCCCTTTCAGTGACTATACTCTAAGTATGATGGGCGAGGATTGATTCTTTTCACTCCTTTTCCCTGCCGTTACATAGAAATATTATATGAGACATTTTTACTGAAAGGTCGGGAAATTATGACTGGACAGGCAATAAAGCAAAAGCCCATGTTTTTAGGTTTCCTGCAGAGGCTGGGCTCGTCCCGGGCAAGGGAAGCGGCCAAAAAAGCCGAGCATGAAGAATATATGAGAGAGCTTGCCGAGAACATCAGGGATGCTTACATGGAATGGCAGAACGCCCTGGCAAACTATGAAACGGCTGACTGCAAGGAAATGATAGATTACTATGCCTACCGCATAAAAGCGTCCGAAATACGCTATGAATTCCTGCTTCGAAAGGCCAAGGAAGCAAAAGCGCAATAATATTTGCAAATCATACGAATGTTTTTGACAACTCCCGTATATAAATTAAGCAGGGCATAGACCTTGTTTTATCGGATGGAACGGCTATCCCTTATGGCGTTACTTTTGCCAAGGATAACCGTTTTTTCGTCAAGGGGAGTTGGTTTGATGGACAGGGTTCTTATCATATTGGCATGGATAGTGGGGGTTCTCATTGTTATTGCCTTTGGAAAAGCCTTGCTGCTTCCATTGAAGGTTATCCTGAAACTTGTAATCAACGGCATAATAGGCGGGATAGTAATTCTATTGATCAACCTTGTCGGGGGGCCCCTGGGCTTTAAAATCTCTCTTAACCTTATATCGGCCCTGATAGCAGGAATACTGGGACTTCCCGGAGTGATCCTGCTTGTCATATTCAAGTACCTGTTGTAGAGCGTAGCAACACATATTGAAGATTAACATAACATATAATTTGAAGGCATGCCGGTATCTATCCGGGAATGATATGGAAACGGGGCAGGATGCGATGATAGAGTCCAAAGATATTATAGAATCGGCTTATGGTATAAAAATTGCTTCAATAAAGCCTTGCCGCGGTGGTTTTATCCTCGATACCGACCGTGGCAAAAGGCAAATGCGCCAGTGCCAGTGTTCGGAAAACCGGATCTTGTATGTCCATGACGCCAAGGTCCATCTTTGCAGAAACGGGTTTTCCGACATTGATACATACGCCGAAACCGTAGATGGCAAGCCTTATATCGATATCGACGGCCAGTATTTTGTCATGACTCCTTATATAGATGCCCGGGAATGCGAGTTCGGGGACGATACGGACGCAATCAAGGCTTCAGTGGCCCTTGCCCAGATGCATAAGTCGGGCATAGGCTTCAGGCCGAGGGCCGGACTCTCCGTTCCCAGCGATCTTGGGAAACTTCCCGAGTGCCTTGGCAAGCGTTATGATGAAATACTCAGGATGAGGAGAAAAGCCGAGCGTGAAAGGGGCGCCTTTGACTACATATATCTTGACTGCGTTGAAAAATTCATCACCCTGGCTGAAAAAAGCCTTGATATCCTTGACGGTCAGGAGTATGACCGCCTTGTCAGCAGAACCATGGCCGAAGGCGGGATCTGCCACCACGACTATTCCTACCAGAATATCCTGATTTCACCGTCCAGGACATATATCACAGGTTTCGAATCCTGCAGCGATGAAATAAGAATATATGACCTGGTGAACCTGCTGAGGAGAAAAATGAGAAAATGCAACTGGGACATCAAAAAAGCGTCCCTGCTGCTCGACGCATACGAGGAAGTATATCCGCTGACTTCGGATGAAAAAGTCGTTATGAAGGCGATGCTGTTGTTCCCCCAGAAATTCTGGCGCGTTGCCAACCGTTATTACAATTCGAGAAGGAGCTGGGCCCAAAAGAATTTCACAGGCATGCTGGAGGAAGTAATCGCCGAATACGACGACCACATCCGTTTCATGGACCGTTACGACGAACTTTTCGAATAAAATTATGGCGGATTCCAAGGTTTCCGTCCGGAGAAACCTTGTATCCGCCTGATTTTTAACAGCTGCAGCCTGCAGTTAGCGCAATCTGCGCTCTCATGTCACAAGTATCAGAACAGGCCCGTTATCCTGCCGTCGGCATCTATGTCTATTTTAGTGGCGCCGGGCACCTTGGGAAGCCCGGGCATGGTCATTATGTCTCCTGTGATAGCGACGACAAAGCCCGCCCCGGCCGAGAGCCGCACTTCCCTGACTGTGAGGGTGAACCCTTCGGGCCGGCCAAGCAATGTCGGATTGTCGGAAAGGGAGTATTGGGTTTTCGCCATGCAGACAGGCAGATTGCCGTATCCCATCGACTCTATGAGTTTCAGCTCTTTCAGGGCCTTGTCAGTAAAAATGACATCCCTGCCGCCATATATTTCCCGGTTAATTATCTCAATTTTCTCCCTGATGGGAAGATTCAGGCCGTACAGGTACCTGAATGAAGACGGCTGGCCGGATATCAGGCTGCATACCTTTTCAGCCAGTTCAACGCCGCCTTTTCCGCCCTCGGCGAAAACATCTGCAACTACCGCCTCAACTCCCCAGAGAGCGCATTTTCCCTTTATAAAGGCAAGTTCTTTATCGGTATCGGTAGGGAAATGATTTATGGCGACAATCGCAGGGACACCGAACTTGCCGATGTTTTCTATGTGTTTCTGAAGGTTAGCTATCCCCCGTTCCAGCGCTCCTATGTCCTCTTTGGCCAGGTCTTCCTTTTTGACTCCCCCGTTATGCTTGAGCGCCCGGACCGTTGCCACAATGACAGCGGCATCGGGTTTGAGATTGCCGTACCTGCACTTGATGTCAAAGAATTTCTCCGCGCCCAAATCGGCGCCGAACCCTGCTTCGGTGACCACGTAATCAGCCAGCTTAAGCGCAAGGCGTGTTGCTTTCAGGCTGTTGCACCCATGGGCAATATTAGCGAATGGTCCTCCGTGCATAAGACATGGGGTGTTTTCGAGGGTCTGGACAAGGTTAGGCTTTATGGCGTCCTTCAGCAGAAGCGCCATCGCTCCCTGCACTCCGAGATCCCTGGCAGTGACGGGATCACCGTTATAATTATAGGCTACGACTATCTTGCCCAGCCGTTCCTTGAGATCCGTTATATCCTGCGAAAGGCACAATATAGCCATGATTTCCGAGGCGACCGTTATGTTGAAACCGTCTTCCCTTGGAAAGCCATTAACCTTGCCGCCAAGCCCGACCACGATCTGGCGCAGGGCGCGATCGTTCATGTCCATGCAGCGCTTCCATGTGATACGTCTCGCATCTATCCCCAGCTCATTGCCCTGGTGGATGTGGTTGTCTATGGCAGCTGCCAGAAGGTTGTTCGCAGCGGTTATGGCATGCATGTCCCCGGTGAAATGCAGGTTTATATCTTCCATCGGCACAACCTGGGAGTACCCGCCGCCCGCTGCTCCGCCCTTGATACCCATCACAGGTCCGAGGGAAGGTTCTCTTAAGGCTATTATCGCTTTCTTTCCTATCTTTTC
>DUSJ01000377.1 GCA_012842645.1 Clostridiaceae bacterium
GGTTATCCCCATATCGAAGGCTTTGGTTACAAGGGCTTTCATATTGGCCATGGTGTCATAGTCGCCAAAATTATGCCACAGCCCGAGGGAAACCGCCGGAAGCTTCAGTCCGCTGTTTCCCAGGCGATTGTATTTCATTTCCTGGTAACGTGATGGATTGGCCAGGTACATGCAAACGACCTCCTTATGCCATATTTTACGCAGAAGTATTATTCTGCCACTTCAACAGTATCACACAAACATCGGCGGGACAAGGGGATGGAAGCCAGACACAATGGATTCTTCAGGCGTACTCCCTGCGCCTTACGAACCTGGAGCATGCCCTGCGGGCATTCCCGTCGCATTTCCTGACAGAGAACATGTCGCAAACGCCATAAGAGCGGATACTTTCATGGGGATGGAAAATGAAAAATTCACAATCGCTGCAGCGGTAAAAATCAAGTTTTTTAAAATCGTCCATAAAAAAGAAACGATGCGAAGAACAGCAGTAATCCGGCGATACTATGCCTTTTTCCCGGCAGAGTATATCATTGGTAAGCCTCATGGGCTTACCTTTCACGCAGTTTTTGCATGACCTCTTCTCGGGCTGTATGGGTGCCGCGGGCTTAACTTTTTCCCTGAGATCCCGGGCCTTGCTCTTCATTGCGCGGATTACCCCCTTATAATAATTGCTTTATGATTGATAATTATACTATATTACCCATTATGACCCGTGGAATACTTTGGGAAGTTATATGGATAAACTGCTGTTACAACTTATGCAAGAAGAACCTCACCCAACTGCGCAATCAAAGATTGCGGTTGGGTACCCGAGAACCTTGTATCATTAAGCTGTGTTTCTATTCCGAAGAAACACAACTTAATGATATAATTATAAAAAGCGCTGTGGGGTGGAGCGATGCCAAAAATATACCGTATAAGATATATCCCTTCTGAAACCATCAACCTGTCCGCCGACAGGCTGCTGTATCGCGATGAAAAACATCTCATCACCGAGTGGGAACCCATAAAGCCGCGGGACGATGTAAGGCATGGCATATCGTGCGTATTCCTGGACAAAGGCTGGAAGATCAGCGCTTTTCTGGACGAAAGCAGGAAACTCATCTATTGGTATTGTGACATTGTCGACATTGAATATAATAGAGAAACAGATTCGTATTTACTGTATGATCTTTTGGTTGATATCAAGATATTGCCGGACGGAAGGGTGGAAGTATACGACCTGGATGAGCTGGCAGCTGCCTTTGAACTGAGCCTTATTACAGAAAAGCAGTTATACATGTCGCTCAGGCAAAGCAACGGGCTGCTGCAGCTTATATATACTTCCGATTTGCCGGGGTATGTCAACAGCATTATCAAGGATTATACAGGAGTTGAGGCAGAAGTATGAACGGAGAACTGAACGAATATGTAAGTGCCCGAAAAATGGGCTTGAAAGAATATTCACAATATGTTTCACAGGGGCGCAGCGGCTACCTGCCCTTTCTTGACGGTATCCTGAAGAACATAGACATAGTCTCCGAAGTGGACCTGGGGCTCATCGAGATCCCGCTGAGAAAGATCAAGGGTACCTATACATACCTGAGGAGCATTTCCTTCGCGCGCAATTTCATACCGTTGATGGAGACGGACTCGGAGTTTGCAGCAAAGTGGCAGAA
>DUSJ01000378.1 GCA_012842645.1 Clostridiaceae bacterium
AAAAACCCTGCCCGGCATGGCGCAGGCGGTCGCTGCGACCATAGATGCCCTTGGGTGGAACGACATAGTGGGAACCATCGCCGGGGATGATACCATCATGGTTGTCTGCCGCGCCGAGAAAATTGCCGAGGACCTGATGGATAAAATCACCCGTATGGTGAGGGGAGTGTCTTAAGAAAAAAGATGCTGATCCAGCTCGATGTTGAGAATATCGCGATAATAGACAAGCTGAATATCCCCCTGTTCAGGGGTTTTAACGTGCTCACCGGCGAAACCGGCGCGGGAAAATCGATAATAATTGATTCTCTCAATGCCCTTCTGGGTTCGAGGGTCTCAAAGGAACTGATCCGGGCTGGGGCCGACAGGGCATTCGTACAGGGGCTTTTTTCAGATACGGCCGGCATGAACGATCTTCTTGAGAGTTTCGGCATCGAGCCGCAGGAAGACGGGACCCTGCTCGTATCAAGGATATTCACCGAATCCGGCAAAAACATATGCCGGGTCAATGGTGCCATGGTCACCGTCTCCATGCTGAAGGAGATCGGGCAGAGGCTTGTCGATATACACGGACAGCATGACAACCAGTCACTGCTAAGGCCCGAGACTCACATCGAGCTCCTGGACCTGTTTGCGGGCGAAAAGCTTGCGGAAGTGAAAAAAGAATACCGTGTCCTCCTGGACAGGCTAAACGAGCTTAAATCGAAGCTGAGATCCCTTTCGGGGGAAGACAAGGAGCGCGAACGCACCATCGACATGCTCAGGTACCAGATAAGCGAGATCGAAAGCGCCAACCTGCGCCCAGGGGAGGACGACGAACTCAGGTGCCAGAGCATGATCCTGAGCCATACCGAGGAGATCATAAACTCTTTTTCGCAGGCATACCAGTTGATAAGAGGCGAGGACGGGGATGAACAAAGCGCGCTGGACAAGATTGGACTGTCCCTCGACCTGGTAAGAAAGGTCGAAAGCCTCGACCCTGAATACGAGTCGATAGGCAATGCCCTCGGAGAACTGGAGGAGAGGCTTGTCGACATATCCCGGGACATCAGGAGAATAAGGGACAGGACCGAATACGACCCGAACCTGCACAGGAGCATAGAGGAGCGGATAAGCCTGATCCAGGGTCTGCAGCGCAAGTACGGCGAGACCATAAACGATGTGCTTACATATCTTGACAACGCAAAACGGCGGCTTGACGAGATAGAAAGAAGCGAGGAACTGATTCTCGCCATAAAGGAAGAGATCCGGCGGGTCGAACATGACCTGAATGAAAAATGCGCGATAATGAACAAATTAAGGACCGAGGCTGCAAAACGGCTTGAACAGGGGATCCTTAAAGAACTAAGCGATCTCGAGATGCCAAGGACTCAGTTCCTGGTCTCGATAGTTTCCTGCCCTGAAGAAGGATTTACGGAAAACGGGACCGACAGGGCAGAGTTTTTATTTTCTCCCAATGCCGGCGAGCCGTTAAAACCCCTGTCGAAAATAGCTTCAGGCGGAGAAATGTCCCGCTGCATGCTTGCCATAAAGACCATCCTGGCGGATATCGACGCAATTCCCACCCTGGTATTTGACGAAATCGATACCGGGGTCAGCGGAAAGGCCGCTTCAAGGCTGGGCGAGAAACTCAGGACCGTGGCAGGGTCCCACCAGGTGATCTGCATAACGCATCACGCCCAGATAGCAAGCCAGGCAGACTGGCATTACCTTATTGAGAAAAAGGAGCAGGAAGGCAGGACGCTGACGCGGGTAAAACTCCTTGAGGGCAGTGACAGGGAGGAAGAAATCACAAGGCTGTTGAGCGGCGAGCACGCCACCGAGACGGCCAGGAATCTGGCCCGGGAATTACTTAACCAGAGACAGGGATGATGATATCCGATGGTAATAAAGAAAGCTGAACACGTAATTTCGGCCGTGGAGCCTTCACAGTATCCCGAAACAGGCTGGCCCGAAATAGCTCTTGCGGGCCGCTCCAACGTAGGCAAATCATCGCTGATAAACGCCCTGACCAACAGGAAGTCACTGGCGAGGACAGGCAGCACGCCGGGAAAAACAAGGGTCATCAATTTTTACAACATAAACGACAGCATCATGCTGGTGGACCTGCCCGGGTACGGCTATGCCAAAGTATCAAAAGAGGAGCGCAAAGCCTGGGGAAAACTGGCCGAAACCTACCTGAACACCAGGAAGACACTCAACATAATACTGCTGCTGGTAGATATCCGCCATGATCCGACCGATGACGATGTCCTGATGCTGAATTATATCCGGCAGACGGGACGCAGGTTTGCCGTGGTTGCAACGAAATCCGACAAGGTAAGCAGATCGGACCATAAAAAGCGCATTGAAAGTATAAAAACAAAGCTTGACCTTGATCCTGGAAGCGAGGTCATTCCCTTTTCGGCCGTTAAACGGACCGGGGTCGAAGAGGTTTGGTCGGTCATCGAATCTTACCTGAAAC
>DUSJ01000453.1 GCA_012842645.1 Clostridiaceae bacterium
AATCTGTCCATTACAGGCGGCGTCTCACGACACCCCGAATAATGATTCGTCTTAAAATATAAACACATGAAGGAGCGATGGGCATGAAGGAAATGCTAAAGAAGATCGACCAGACAGTCGACTTTTTAAAGAGCAGGATCGACTGCACCCCGGAGATCGCAATCATACTTGGCTCTGGTCTTGGCAAGCTGGCTGAAGTAATCAAAGATGCGAAAGTGATACCTTACGGTGAGATTCCCAACTTTCCTGAGACGACGGTCATCGGCCATGAGGGAAAGCTTATTTTCGGCAAAGTCAGGAACCGAAATGTCGTAGCCATGAAAGGACGTTTCCACTACTATGAAGGCAACGATATTGACACCGTTGTATATCCCGTACGCGTATTTAAACGCCTGGGAATCGGTAACCTGATAGTGACCAACGCTGCCGGGGGAATCAATACGAGCTTCAAACCCGGTGACCTGATGCTCATAACCGACCACATCAGCCTGTTCTGTGAAAATCCGCTCAGGGGAGAGAATATTGACGAACTGGGTCCACGCTTCCCCGATATGACAATGGCCTATGACAGGGATTTGCAGAAGCTTGCCCTCGAATCTGCGGCAAGACTTGGGATAGACTTAAAAACAGGAGTATATTCCTATTGTAAAGGCCCGTCATATGAATCCCCCGCAGAGATCAGGGCGTTACGCAATCTCGGGGCCGATGCGGTCGGAATGTCGACCGTTCCGGAAACCATCGCGGCAAGGCATATGGGGATGAGGATCCTCGGCATATCATGCATAACGAACATGGCCGCAGGGATACTGGACAAGCCCCTCAACCATGAAGAAGTTATGGAGACAGGCAAACTTGTCGAGAAAAAGTTTACTGAGCTGGTCAGTGAAATAATAGATAACTGGAGGTAACCATGAAATCGTCAATACGTGATATAGCTCTGGCCGAACAGGGACGGCTGAAAATCGAATGGGTAAAGAACTATATGCCCATTCTCTCAGGTCTGGAGGAAGAGTTCAGAAAAACACGTCCTTTCGAGGGAGTGAAAATTTCGCTTTCGATACACCTTGAGGCAAAGACGGCTTACTTGTCCAAGGTCCTGACGGCGGGCGGGGCGAAAGTGGCAGTGACAGGCAGCAATCCCCTTTCGACCCAGGATGATGTGGCAGCAGCCCTTGTCGCTGACGGGATCGATGTTTTTGCGTGGTACGGCGCGACGCCCGAGGAATACGAAAAGCACATCGAAATGACTCTTTCCCATGGCCCCAACATCATCATCGACGACGGGGGAGACCTCATATCAATGCTTCATACAAAGCTAACTATCCTCATACCCGATGTCTGGGGCGGCTGCGAGGAAACCACAACCGGGCTTAACAGGCTGAGGGCCATGGAAAGGGAAGGGGCCTTGAAAGTCCCGATGATGGCAGTCAACGACGCCATGTGCAAGCACCTGTTCGATAACCGCTACGGTACAGGCCAGTCGGTATGGGACGGCATCAACCGTACCACCAACCTAATCATTGCAGGGAAAACGGTAGTGATCGCGGGCTACGGCTGG
>DUSJ01000379.1 GCA_012842645.1 Clostridiaceae bacterium
CAACAGCTTTCGCGGCATAAACGCTTAGGCTATTGTCTCATTAGCTACCGTTTGATGACCGAGGTAATTTACACACTAATTTGGACTTGACTTTTTCCAGGTATTCAATTACAATATTTTCTACATAGTTTTTATTTATCGCTTTCATATCACAGGTTTTGGTCCTTTTCCTGGTAGAACACTCATAGCTTGCATAAATTTCTTTATTCCTACCGGCGCGTCTCCTGTTGCCAACCATAGCACCACCGCATTTGCCGCAATATATTAAACCTGATAACAGGTATGTTTCCTTTGCTTTATTGGCTGCCGGTCCTCTTTTATTTTTCTTCATTCTCGCCTGCACCGCTTTCCATGTCTTATCATCGATGATTCTGGGCATGCCGCCCTCGATTTTGATAATCTCGTCTTCGCTTTTATTTTTATGATTATTGCGCTTTCCTTCGGCGTCTTTACTTGCAGATCTATTGAATATATAAACTCCCCGATACTTTTCATTTTTAAGTATATCATGTATGCTGTTCTTTCCGAAAGGCCGACCGGTTTGAGTCCTGTGTTCTCCATTATTCAGGGCGTGTATGATATCGCTGTACCCTTTGCCCGCAGCGTACATTTCAAATATCATTCTTACCGCCCGAGCTTCGTTCTCATTGATTACATACGTTTTGTCCTCGGCCACATCATACCCCAGCGGTGGTTTGCCCCCGGTGTGCCTGCATTTCAGGGCCGTTTCCTTCATTCCCTTCATTGTCTCCCTGGCTAGGTTCCGTGAATAGTATTCGGCCATACCCTCCAGGACGGATTCCAGGATGATTGATTCAGGGCTATCATCAAGGTGCTCAAGCACAGATATAAGCCTAACGCCGTTCTTTCGGAGCTGCCGCTTGTAGAAAGCGGAATCATATCTATCACGGCTAAAACGGTCCAGTTTGTGAACAATGACAGAAGAAAAAAGACCCATAGAGCTGTCCTGTATCATCTGCAGGAAGCCGGGTCTGTCGTCAGTGGTTGCACTCCGGGCCTCATCAGTGTATATCTTTACGAGCTGTATATCGTTTTTCTGGCAATACTCACGAATAGCGCGAATTTGAGCCTCAATGCTCTCCTCGCGTTGGTTGTCGCTACTGTAGCGTGCGTATGCTGCTGCTTTAGTCATTTGTTCCATCCCTTCAATTTACAATTGTATCAACTTGTACCTTGACCGATTTCGCGTTAGAGAAGTCTCCACTAGCCATTGCCGAATAGGTTTTTGTATCGCCTGCGTTTAAATCGTTAACAGCACCTACGGCAGTTCCTAAAAGTTTCCCATTTTCATCATAAAAGCCAACAACTATTGTAAATGAGTGAGATTTATTGTCTGTATTTTTTGCTTCTCCTTCTACAATGGTAACTCCCATATTTGTATTCATGATAGTATTTGAAAATTCAATGGGTATTTCCTTATTACTCTCAGTCGAAACCATAGTGTCAACCTGTACTTTATATTTTGCCGCATTTGAGAAATCGCCTGTGCCCATCGCAGAGAATATTTTCATATCTCCACCGTTTAAATCATTAACAGCTCCAACGGCGGTCCCAAGTAATTTGTCATTCTCATCGTAGAAGCTAACTTTTAAGGTAAAACTGTGTGCTTTTGTGTCGTTATTGATTGCTTCTCCATTAACAGTTGTTACACCTAAATTATTGCTAAAAACAACATTCTTGAACTCGATGACAGGCTTATTTTCTTTAGCAGTGCTATCAGGCTTTGTTGTTTGTTCATTCTGAGATGCCGATGGAGAGTCAGATTGAGATGCGACAGAAGGAGTAGTATTATTAGCTGTAATATTTTTTATAGATTCATTCCCATTGCCTTTCGGTAAAATAGCGATAAAGAAAACTAAAAATATTACTGACAGTGCTATCCTTGGAAACAGCTTGTATTTTTTCTGAGTCCACAAAAGAATGATGCCTAGCGGTGCAAACAAGATGAGAGATAACCAAATAAACCAATTCCTTTGGTAAAATTTCATGACAATTCCTCCTTATCACATTATGGATATATTTTTTAATAAATTTAAATATTTTTATAAACTCCGGGTGGGTCAAAGTAAATTACGTAGCTTCCACGCTTTTTGAAATTACCATACATTGCATTATAAGTAGCAAAAGCGGATCTTAAAAAATCCTCAGTTACTCCGATATATTCAGCCAGCTCATACATGTTTCTACATCCGGCTTCAAAGGCTTGTATAATCCTTTTGAGTGTCACAAGCCGCTTTACAGCCCAGCGACGGGCTTT
The DNA here is from genome assembly GCA_012842645.1 of Clostridiaceae bacterium. GTDB lineage: Bacteria > Bacillota > Clostridia > DSM-8532 > DSM-8532 > DTU059. The sequence continues at coordinate 2,279 of DUSJ01000379.1, forward strand.
TACCTCTTGCTTTCTGTTATTTGTATCTGAGGTATCAATGATATTACCGCACGATGTATAATAATGGCCGAGTTCTTCTGCTAGTACGCATGTTTTTTCAGATGTGGTTGAAATGTTTTTGTTAATTGCTATGATACCATCACAGTAAAGTCCTTTGATTTTTCCTTTGAGAGATAACGACAAAACTTCAATATTTTCTCTTTCAGCTTCTTGAAGCAGTCTTTCGTACATTACTGTAAACCTCACATAAATTATGTTAATTTTTTTGTTCAAGTTATATCTTTACAGTAAGCTTTTTTCAATAAGTGATACTCCCAAAAATTACCATTGATTTTTCGAATATTTTTTAGTAAAATATAATTGCTTGGTCGGCCCGGTATTAGTCGCCGGTAAACCGGCCTTGCTTACTTTTTGGCGATTTATCTTCTAACAACGCCATAAGGATCAGCGTAATGAGCTTTCTTATTAAGTATTGGATCTAAAATTTCAAAAGCTGTATCAAGGTCATATTTTTTAATTTTCTCAGTGGGATAATCTTTTCTAAGCAAAGCAAAAGCTACGAAATCGGCACATTGAATAAAATAGTCATCTTTTGAATCTCTGAAAAAGACATCTGCTATGATCTTATCAACAGTTATGTTTTTGGTCTTATGTAAGTCTTCCCACGCACCAAACATGCTCGGTATTGGATTAAAAACCCGCATTTTTCGAATAGCTCGCTTAATTCTGGTTTCGTCTCCTTTATCAAAAATAACGATCCCTTCTTCTTGTTTATCTAATAAAGAACGGTTTATTCGATTTATTATCCTGTCTACTGCATCGTCATATGAAGGAAGTGCAACATTAATACATTCAACACCATAGCATTCAAACCATGCTAACGTCCGAAGGCACTTTTTGAATATTTCAGCGCGTTCCCATTTACTTACTATTCGGTTACCCAATTTTCCGCGACCTGCCAAAAATTCTGTTGCGTGCAATTCTTTAGCTAATCGTATTCCATATTCGTCCTTTAAATATTTTCTAAATCGCTTTAATGTATTAAAAACTTCATTCCAATAATGGGATGGAACCCCAATTGCTGTGAAAATATGAATATTTACATTTTGATCCCCAGAATCATCAATATAATAAATATACATTGACAATTGCACCCCACGTTTTGCCTAAGAACTACTTTTATTGCCTTTTTGTTTTCTTTTCATCTTTACAAACTCTTTAAACCTCTCTATCTCTTCCAACTCTTCCTCAGTCCATTCCTCACCGTCGTGGTGGGCGGCAATGGTTTCGATGGGGTCCGGTTTAATTTGCAAAAGAGCATCAGCAGACACACCGTAAAGCTCGGCCATGCTTTTCAGCAACTTTGTATCAGGGTCTCTCACATCTCTTTCATAGTTGGAAAGAGCCTGAAAAGTTATGCCTAGATGCTTCGCGGCTTCTTCCTGTGTTAATCCTTTATTTAATCTGGCAACTTTTAATCTTTTACCTAAACTCATAAGGCGCTCCTTGCAATTTGCTGTTAACATCATTTTACATCAACTCTCCGTTTAGTTAAAGTTTTTCAACAAAAAGTTTAATTTAGGGGTTGACTAAACAAAATGTTTATGTTGGCTGTTAACGCCACTTACCGTACGGTAAGGGGAGAAATCATAAAAATGGTAGAAAACGGCGATTTTTATCTTGCTGCACAGCTCTACGACCAGGAAGCCATTGTTCTTCTTGAAGAAGTGTTTGATTATTTGTCACAGATAGTCGAGTTGAACGACCAGGCAGTCATTGATGTAATGGCTGCCAACAGGGCGGAATACCGCCGTTCATTTATTATGCAGCGGTATTTTTATCGACTGCTCTTCTGATAGGTATAGCGTTGGCTTTTATTCTGACAAGGACAACTGTCGGCCCGATCGCTGTCCTGGTAAAGAATGCGCTCCATATGGCCGAAGGAGACTTTACCCGTCAGGTTCCCGAGCGCTTAAAACATCGAAAAGATGAGATGGGTATGCTGGCTAATGCTTTTTCCGAGATGAATATAAAGGTCGGTCATATGCTTAAAAGTGTATCGGAATCGGTTGAGGCGACCAGCGCAGCAAGCGAGGAACTTTCCGCCACTGCTGAGGAAGTAAGCGCCCAGGGAGAAAGTGTTTCTTCCTCCGTTCAGCAAATAGCTGCCGGGATGGAAGAAATCAGCGCTTCCATAGAGGAAGTCGCTGCGTCCAGTCATGAAATCAGAAGCAAGTTCAGGGATATGGAGAAAGAAGCCAGAGAAAGTGAGACAAAAGTCGCTGAAATAAGAAAAAGAGCGGAATCAATGAAGAATACAGCCCGTCTTTCAAAGCAAATCGCCCATGATATCTATGATCAAAAGCAACAGGAAATAAAACAGGCCATCGATGAGATGAAGATCGTGGAGGAAGTAACAAGAATGGCTGATGTTATTACGCAAATAGCCGGGCAGACAAATCTCCTGGCTTTGAATGCGGCTATTGAGGCTTCCCATGCAGGAGAAAACGGGCGGGGTTTTGCAGTTGTCGCCGAGGAAGTACGCAAACTGGCAGAAAGTTCAGCTGTTACAGCCCGTGAAATACATCATATAATCCAGCAGGTGAAGTCTGCCGCTCTGAAACTTACATGCAATACTGAAGAAACACTTAAGTTTATCGATGACAAGGTTACGCCCGACTATGACATGCTGGAAAAGACCGGTGAGCAATATGCCGAAGATGCTGAATTTGTGGAAAGATTCGCTTCCGGATTCGCCGCTGCGGCATCCCGGATCGCTGCTATGATGGAAGATATCGGAAAGTCCATCGACAGCGTGGCCGCCACCGTTGAAGAAGCTGCCTCATCAACCGAAGAGATAAGTAATAGTACCATGGAAACAGCAAAAGCATTGGATGAAGTGGCAGGAACAGCTCAGTCACAAGCCGAAATGGCTGAAAAACTACAAAATTTGATATCAAAATTCAGGTTATAAAAAACAGGGGATTGCTTCAAGACAATCCCCTTTATATATACTCCGGATTTGTCATTCGGGAACAAGGCTGTACTCCCGCAGCCTTTTTTTCATATCCTCTGTTATGTAAAGTTCTTTTGCCAAGAAAGAATCAATGCTGCCATACTTTTCTGAAATGGCGTCAAGAGCCGCCTGCAGATAATTCCTGTCGGCTATGAAGGCTTTACGGACCTTTTGGGCCACTTCCCTGTTCCTGCTGTGCAGCAGGATAAGGCAGTAGTATTTCATGGCTTCAAGGTTTACTGCTCGGTTGGTCATCAGGTAATCCTCGAAAATCGTTTCGATATCTGCATCCAGCAAATACAGGAACAATGCCGATACGATCCCGCACCTGTCTTTGCCTACCGTGCAATGCCACAGTACAGGACCTTTTTCATATGCCCGGAAAATAGCTTGAAACACCTGCCTCAGGGCATTTACCGAGAAATCGTCCGTTACGATGCCGCGATACAGTTCTTCCATGTTCGGTATATGGAACTTCTGCCTCGTTTCCTCTTCGTGGGTTATTCCAAAAACACTGTCGTCAAATATGGGAATGCTTATATAATCTACATTATCCGGGACGATGTCCGGCTTCTCCGATATTTCCATTTTGGTCCGAAGATCGATAACCGTTTTCAGTTTATATTCATCGTACAGGATTTTGACATCTTTGGGAGCAAGGTCATGAAGAACACTGCTCCGGAAAAACAGGCCATTCTTTATTTTATAGCCGCTTCGGTTGACAATGTCGCTGAAATCCCTGATATTCCTTACAGACCTGAGCTTTATACGACCCATCAGCACACCTTTTGTTTCCTGATTCGATACATAAATATTCTATCATATAGTAGCTTAATGTACCACGGGGACGGCAGAGCGCGAAAACTGGCCGCTCCGCTATCCGTGCTCCGCTTAAATCGCATGCAGGCAAGCTGTTTAACGGCAAATGAGCTTTAAACTGATCGGACCGCCTGTTCCAGTTGGGCAAGGGCTTTTTCAAGAGTTGACCTGGGGCAGGCTATATTGATACGCTGGAACCCCTCGCCGCCAGCGCCGAACTTTGGTCCCGGATCCAGCCAAAGGCCCGCTTTGTTTACGATCAGGCTGTCAAGGGCGTTATCATCAAGCCCGAGAGCGCTGAAATCGAGCCACGCGAGATACGTGCCTTCCGGCTCCACAAGTTTGACCTGTGGTATTTTTTGATCAAGGAAGTTTCGCATGTAATTCAGGTTGTCAGTAAGATATTCCCTGAGTTCCATGAGCCATTCCCATCCGCCCTCATATGCGGCACGGCAGGCTACGATGCCCATGATGCCCGGGTCCCCGTAACCTATCCTTGACAACTCCCTTTTGAACTTATGTCTCATATCCCTGTTGGGAATGAAGATATTTGAAATCTGGAGACCGGCAAGGTTGAAGGTCTTGGTCGGCGCGGTGCAGGTAATGGTGTTTTCGCTGAATTCGGGCTTCAAATCGGAAAAAACGAAATGCCTGTGCCCGGGATATACAAAATCGGCATGGATCTCATCCGAAATAACCATGACGTTATGATACAGGCACAGTTCGCCAAGCCTTGTAAGCTCCTCCCTCGTCCATACCCTTCCCACAGGGTTGTGGGGACTGCACAGGATAAAAAGCTTTACTTTATTTCTGACTATTTTATCTTCAAAATCTTCGAAATCGATGGTATACCTGCCCTGCGAATAAACGAGCCGATTGATGACGAGTTTCCTGTTGTTGTTCAGGACTGACGATGAAAAGGGGTGATAGACCGGCTGCTGGATCAGGACCGCGTCGCCTTCGTTTGTGAGCGCACGGATGGCGACATTGATTGCAAAAACGACACCGGGAGTTTTCACAAGCCATTCCGGCCGGATGGTCCAGCCGAACTGTCTCAAGAACCAGTTTTTCAGCACTTCGAAATAATCGTCACGGGTCTGGGAATACCCGAATATTCCATGCCGGCTTTTCTCTGTCAGCGCTTCAATAACACAGGGCGGGGTCCTGAAATCCATGTCGGCTACCCATAAGGGCAGGACTCCCTCAGGCTTGCCCAGCTTTTTGGCAAAATCGTACTTGATAGAATCGGTATTCCTTCGGTCTATTACCTCGTCAAAATTGAATTTCAAGGCTATGCCTCCTTTTCTTGCGTATTGGCGGTGTTTGAAACAAGCAGCGCGTCTTGGCTGCAACTTATAGCGGAGCACCAGCTTCAGATAAAATACATTAATTCCCCGCCCTTTTTGTTCTCTTCGACCACGCTGACAAGGTCATACAGCGTTACTTTCTCCAATGAGTCTCTGACAGCGGAATCCATTGCATCAAAAACGGCAGATTTAATGGCTGATTCTATTTCAGGCGCTTTATCCTGAACTGTTGTCTCAGTCGGTTCAAAAAGGGATATCTCAACCGCCGACAGAACATCCAGCGCTGTTATCTGTCTGGGATTACGGGCAAGCTGGTAACCTCCCTGTGCGCCTTTTACCGAGTTCACAAGTCCTTCCTTTTTCAGCATCGCGAAGACCTGTTCAAGATATATTTTTGATATGCCAAGCTTTTCGGATATGCTTATGACAGTGATACATTCACCGCTTTCATGGTTTTCCGCCATGTATATCATTGCAGCCAGCGCATAACGGCCCTTCGCAGAAATTCTCATATGCATGTCCTCCTTTTCATGGATGATATCACGTATATGATAAATAATACATACTATTTATATATGTTAAAAAATAATGTCTGTCAATAACATATTATACATATATGAAATATATAAATATTTTTTCACCTAAACTATTGACAAAATCATCCTGCGGGAATATAATACATAGTAAACATATATGAATTATCGTTGATAGCTCTTAGAGGAGGTTATATCATGTCAAAAATCTATAAAAGCCTTACCGAACTTATCGGGAAAACCCCGCTTCTGGAACTGACCAATTATGAGAAAAAACACGGACTTAAAGCTAAAGTCATTGGCAAGCTTGAATACTACAATCCCGCGGGAAGCGTCAAGGACAGGATCGCAAAGGCGATGATCGATGACGCCGAGGCAAGAGGCATCTTAAAGCCTGATTCGGTCATCATCGAGCCAACAAGCGGCAATACCGGTATAGGCCTTGCATCTGTAGCGGCAGCCCGCGGTTACAGAATTATACTGACCATGCCTGAAACCATGAGCATTGAGCGCCGGAACCTGTTAAAAGCGTATGGCGCTGAACTGGTACTTACCGAAGGGGCAAAAGGCATGAGAGGAGCAATAGAAAAGGCAGAGGAACTTGCCAGGGAGATCCCCAATTCATTTATCCCAGGTCAGTTCACCAATCCGGCCAATCCGGCTATACATAAAGCGACCACCGGTCCGGAAATCTGGGAAGATACTGATGGAAAAATCGATATCTTCGTTTCAGGCATAGGTACAGGAGGAACAATCACGGGAGCTGGCGAATTCCTGAAATCCAGGAACCCCAACATAAAGATCGTGGCGGTAGAGCCGGCAGCCTCACCAGTACTTTCAAAAGGAACACCCGGTCCCCATAAGATCCAGGGTATCGGTGCCGGTTTCGTGCCCCAGGTGCTGAATACCAATATTTATGATGAAATCATTACAGTAGAAAACGAAGATGCTTTCTCGACCGGCAGGGAACTGGCCAAAACCGAAGGCCTGCTTGTTGGAATATCATCGGGAGCTGCGCTCTGGGCTGCCACCGAGGTAGCAAAACGGCCGGAGAATGCAGGAAAGAACATCGTCGTTATCCTGCCCGATACAGGAGAACGTTACCTTTCCACACCGCTGTTTTCCGAATGAGTATTGGGGACGGAGGTTTTTACTCATTTTGAGCATAGGGGACAGGTGAATCAAAAGTTTGCCTGTCCCTTAATCCTTGCTATATATCATACAGTGCAAACGAAGGATTTGGCTGAAATATACGGGAATTTGCCATGGATTATATGATAAAATAAAACAACCAATACACAAAGGAGAAGGATTTGTGACAAAACGTGAGCTGTATGAAAAAGCATACGCTATGCTCGATAAAACGACACCGCTTGTGACTGACTGCGGAAAGCTGTGCGAGAGGGCCTGCTGCGCCGCCGCGGATGAAAAAACAGGCATGTATCTCTTTCCGGGCGAGGAAGAAATGTTTGCTGGGGAACATCCCTGGCTTGCCATAGAAAAATCATCCCTGACCTATGGCAGAGGGAAACCTGTCTTCCTGGCGGTATGCGACGGCCATTGCCCCAGGGGA